>DATDZX010000019.1:0-10874 GCA_036516715.1 Minisyncoccota bacterium
TAGATATCTATGGATCTCTAAAAGAGAGAGTGGGTACTCAAGGACGTCATAATATGCGAGAGTCGCTAAGATTGATTCCTTTAAAGGCATAGGGGTATGGTAATGAATAACCTTTGAGACAGCAAGATTTCAAAGTATGAATGACATCCTCCCCGGACTCCATTTCATTGCGTCCGGGGTTTCCTTGGGTTTGTCATGAGAATTCGAGCTTTCTTTGTCTGGTGTCTTGGTGGAAGATCCTCGCTGTCTGGGGCACTTCCCGCTTGTCCTGCCACTCAATGTATCTACGGATCTGATCCTCGTTCAGACCCACGGTGGATGAGAAATATCCGACACTCCAGATGCCCTCTTTCTCAAGGTATCTCTCGCGGATGAACTTAAACCTTTTTCGAAGGTAAAAGGAGGAAGATGCCTTCAGTTTTTGGACGACGGAGGAGACTGAAAGGTTGGGTGGTATCTCCATGTGGACATGGACATGGTCTTTGTTGGTATTGAGCGTGAACACGTGGAGTGTCGGATATTTCTTAACTGTTTCGTAGATTGAGTGCTGGAGGGCCGCTTTTACCGCCGGGATGATGAACTTCATCCTGTACTTGGTGCCCCAGACAAGGTGATATTGGTGCTGGTAGGCACTGTGGGCCAAGGCTCGAATTCTCATGGGACCAGCTTAGCATGCTGACGCATGCTAAGCCATTCGTCCCGCCACTGCGGAGGCTAACCGATACGACGCCTCCTCCGTGGCGGGTTTTCTGAATAGGAAGTAACCAAGGAGCAGTCAGCCATGCGGCCCTCGGCCGGCTCTTTAATGGCCGCCTATATCAGGAAGTGCATACTCCTCCGTCAGGACATCAGTTTAAGCTGGATATATTACCAGTAGAATATACTCAGTTTTCGCTTTTTGACTCCAATACTCAACAGAATCTCTCTCCCTATTACCGTCTGGTAAGGGACGGAAGAATAACAGGCGAACTTCAGAGAAGAATTCGTGATGTCTGGGAGACTCTTAGCGGCGCGCCGATTACGAGCCCAAAGGAAGCCTTGGACTGGTTCCAGGCATCCCGAAGCGATCAAGAGGAATTAAAACGCCTTCTCATCCCTATCTTCGGATTCGGCTACGTTGAACAGCTTCGCCTTTATGATCCAACTGGATATTTCACCGCCCTTACCTTAATCACCTGGGCTCGGGCAGTCCTAGACTACGTCGAAATCGGCCCCAGACCTCTATTCCTAGAAATGAATGTTTTGGCCAACATGAATGGCTACAATGCCGGACGGATTGATGCTCTGGAAATAACTAAAGTTAATGGTAAGGCACTGAGTCCATCTACCCTTAAGACTCTTATGCGAATGAGTCAGTCTTCCTGGCACTTTACTTCCCTGGAGCACTTCATTTCGACAATGAGAGGGATTGTTGATTCATCCCATGTCGACGTCGAGGTTACAGATTTTAAGATGTGTGTCGGTGACGGCGAAACATTCAAGACCTTGAGCCCAGAAGATATTGATCCATTACCGGCAAGACATGCCAGTCAAATGAGAAGATATCTTATTCATCTAAGCATGATCCAATCCCTGCTTCTTGGGAGAGAGAAAAAGGAGCGTCGAATTTGGGACGAGCCTCAAGTCGGCAGATTTCTCTATTGCTTTCCGGGGCAAATTTCGAGGCCAGAATTAACTTTGAGTCCAGAACAACAGGAAAGGGCCTTTAACGAAGATCTAATCGCTGAATGGTCTCAGGCTCAAGGCTATGCCCATGAAAGAACAATGTCGCTTCTGATATACCGGCGAGTTCTTCAGCTTATCGAGGCTGGCCGACAAGCCTGGCGAGGACCGATATCTGAGCAGAACCACCTCATCTCTCAAAGCGAATTGCGCGGCCCGGTCAGAGCCTTCGTTGATCAGCACCGATTCAAAGGTCCGCTTAATATATTTGAGCTTGAGGGGTTTGATAGAGATAAAAGGCCGGTATATAGGCTACATATAAACCGCCTTTTCATAGCCTTTGAGAAGGGTTTGATTAAGACCAGAGGATTCAATAGGGCCAGAGGAGGACACATCGCCTGCCCAATCCACAACGAAGAGGGTCCCTCCCTGCAAGTCTTTGTCCAAGAGGGCCGTTTCTATTGCCATGCTTGCAAAGCTAAAGGCTCCTTCGCAGAAGAGACTCTTCCAGAGGAACTCCGAGAAATAGTCGAAATGTCACGTACTTTCCAGGAAAGTCGATCATATCTCTGGGACGGCGTTATCCCCGATGAACATACCAGGATCATGATTCGAGCTCAACGAATCCTGAATGAAGCCTTCAAAGGGAGTCCTGGCGAAAAATATCTTTCAACGGAAAGAGCTATTGAACCGAATCTTGCTTTTTTAAACGGAGCAGGGTTTGGATCAGATGCCTTGATCCTCAGTCTGATAGACGGCTACGGCTACGATCTTGATGAGCTCCGTAAGTATGGATTCATTAAGGCCAGCCCAAAGGTCAGGCCCAACAGTCCACTTGTTGTTGAGCTCAAGCGAAGAGGCATTAAGAATCTTGATCTGCCAGCATTTAACAAAGAAACTGGAGAGCCCTGTATGGGCTTGCCCTTCTGCACTCTCCGGGATCGGGTAACCGCTCCGCTAGAAATAGGGAGAAAGCCAGTTTCTTTCTATGGCCGAACAATTCACCATAACGTTCAGTTAAAGCACTTCAAACTTAGCCGAGAGTTTACCGGCTTACCATATGAAGGCTACAACATGATCGCCTTAACGGCGAATACTGAGGAGGTATTCGTGGCAGAGGCAGTTATCGAAGCTTGGACATTAAAGCAAATGGGCCATCATGCAGTAATTGGCATGGTTGGCGTCCACAACCCAGTCCTGGCCGATGCTCTAGTAAAATCAAAGAAAAAGATAGCTTTTGCCCTTAACATTGATAGGAACAATACGGGGCAGAATAGCACCTTAAAATGGATCGAGCTCTTGACCGCTCGAGGCGTGCCTCGAGAATGGATAAGAAACTTTACCAATCAATTCGCCCTTGATCATAAAGGGGAAGTTGAAGAGATTGTGGCTGACAAGGGAAACTTCGACTTTAATGAATGGTGGAAGAGATTCAATGTTGATCGATTCCATCAACTCGTGAGGTCTACGGAAAGGTTAGCAGCCTTAACTCAAACTGCTTGCGCGCTCTAGAAGCGCGCTTTATTTCACTTTAATATGAATAACGAGATCTCCTGGATCCTGCCTCCCGGCATTGCCTCCCTTAGGGACAACAACTTGGTAGTGTGAAGGGAGTGAATCTGGAATACGAATTTCCATGACTCTTCTTGTCTTTGCCCGGCCACTACCCTTACAAATGTGGCATTCTTTTTCCGGATATTTGCCTCTCCCTTGGCAGGTGGGGCACAAAGAGACCTGGGAGAATAGGCCAAATCCGTTCTGCCTGGTATGGCGGACATGACCAGACCCTTTACAGGTTTGACAGGTAATGATCTTAGAACCCTTTTCCACTCCGCTGCCTTTGCATTCTGAACAGCTATCCAAAACGTCATATTCCACTATTCTATTTGTACCAAAGTCCCTCGTCTTAATCTGAAGTTCAAGGTAAAGATCTTCACCCTTTCTTGGTTCTTCGTACTGGCGGCGGAATCCCCCGCCGAACATTTCGGAAAAAATATCGAAGATGTCTTCTGACTGGAAATTGAAATCGAATCCTTCGTTCTGAAAGCCACCATCATAAGACCCAAAATTATCATATTGGGATCTTTTTTTAGGATCAGAAAGCACTTGATAGGCTTCATTGACCTCTTTGAATTTAGCTTCGTCCCCGCTATGCTTGTCAGGATGATGCTGGTGGGCCAGCTTCCGATACGCCTTCTTTATTTCTTCCTGCGAAGCATCCCGGGAGACGTTTAAAATTGAGTAGTAGTCTTTAGCGGACATTTGACTTATCGTACTGAATATATTAAAGTATTTACAAGTTTCATATGTCGATAGGTATTCTTTTGATCCTTCTCGGGTTCGTGCTGCGGCCTTCAAAAAACGCGGATATGAGCAAAAATACCATGCACATGTTCAAGCTCATTAGCACTGTACTCATCATAATTGGTATTGCTTGGACGCTAACAACTAGCATACCCAACCTGGTGAACATACTCGGCGCCGCTTGATCGGCGCTTTCTCATATCCTCACCACTTCCGCTTCTGTTTCCATCTTCTCGACTTTCACCAGCTTTACTTGTCTCAGCACCCAGAATACACCTAGCGCAATACCAGCTCCGGCCCAAACAAATATCCAACTCAAACCTAGAAGAATAATGAAGAGGGCAAAGGAGACAATAGGTGGAGCGTATTGGAAATACGGCTGGATAAAAAGATTCATCCTTCGGAAAGCCTCTTGGCCGATCTGCTTTTTCGCTATTTCTTTCTCTTTGCCTCCAGCTGGTATCTGATCCCCGGCCGTATATTCCGCCGCTTTTTCGAAATACAAAGAGAATCCCGACGGTAGACTGGATGCGTCTTTAAAATTCTGGATATTAGGGGCTTGATAGGCGGCGAAAGATATCAAGAAGAATATGCCCAAAACAACCCTGAAAGTGCCCACCCTTAACGTGTGGAAGAGATCAAGCTCGGTTCGGGCCATGTCTCTCTTAACATTAGCAATGGCGATATAGTGGAGAAGAAAGACAAGTAGAACCCCGAGGAGATTTAAGGGCGTAATGCCAAAGAAAATTAAAAAGCTTAGGGAAATAATAGCGGCGCTGATAAGAGCGAACTTCTTGTCTTGGAATACCGCCAGGCCCAAAGCCACTAGCCCGGCCAGAAAAGCGACATTCACTACCGCTGTCGCTTCAAGGTCAACTTCTTCAATTACGGTTGCCGAAACGTATTTACCATAGTGCCATAACTGCCACGACAAGAGAACGATAATTACAGACCAACCTATTAAGAGATATGTTCGGCGCATTATGTTTTAGGCGGTTCTTGGCTTTGTTCTGGGTTGGGAGGCGTTTGCTGGGCTTGGTAGAGAGAACCTCCCACCTTTTGGGCTGATTTAGATAATTCTTCAGTCGCCTTCTTAATCTCATCGACTGATTCTCCTTTGAGAGCGTTTCTGACCGCTTCTATTTTACCATTCAATTCATTTTTGTCTTCCTCTTTGATCTTGCTTTCATTATCCTTAACCATTTTCTCTGTGGAATAGGCTAGGGTCTCGGCCATGTTTCTGGCTTCAGCCGCTTCTTTCTTCTTGGCATCATCGGTCGCATATTTCTCGGCATCTGCTGCCATCTTCTTCTTTTCTTCTTCAGTTAGCCCGGATGATCCCTCTATCCTGATCGACTGTTCTTTATTCGTCGCTTTGTCTTTAGCTTTTACGTTAAGAATACCGTTAGCGTCGATATCAAAGGTAACTTCGACTTGAGGCACGCCTCGAGGTGCTGGTGGGATACCGTCAAGAATGAATCTCCCCAATGTCTTGTTATCCGCCGCCATTGCTCTTTCGCCTTGGAGAATATGGATTTCTACCGAGGGCTGGTTATCCGCTGCCGTGGAGTAGATTTGAGTCTTTGAAACCGGGACAGTGGTGTTTTTCTCGATCATTTTAGTAAAGACCCCACCTAAAGTCTCAATACCTAAAGATAACGGGGTCACATCAAGTAAAAGCACGTCTCTTATCTGGCCTTGCATGATGCCACCCTGTGCCGCCGCCCCAATAGCGACCACCTCATCCGGATTTATGTCTTTATGGGGCTCTTTGCCAAACAGCTTTTTGACCTCCTCAATGATGAGAGGCATTCTTGTTTGGCCGCCAACCATAACCACTTCGTTGATATCAGAAAGCTTAAAGCCAGCTTCCTCAACAGTCTTTCTGGTTAGATCAATAGATTTTTCAATTAATTCCTGGCAAAGCTCTTCTAGTTTTGACCTTGTAAAGGTCATGGCGAAGTGTTTGGCGCCGGAGGCATCCGCCGTCAAGAATGGAATATTAATCTCTGCCTGAAGAGTGCTGGAAAGCTCATGCTTCGCTTTTTCAGCCGCATCCTTTAATCTTTGTATGGCTGATTGATCTTTGGAGATATCAATACCGCTGTCTTTTTTGAATTCATCCATGAAGTAGCTGATGATTCTCTGGTCAATATCATCGCCGCCTAGGTGGGTATCGCCACCAGTACTCTTTACCTCGATCGTATCCTCGGCGATTTCCAGAACCGAGATGTCGAAGGTGCCACCGCCAAAATCATAGACGACTATCTTCTCGTCTTTCTTTTTATTCAACCCGTAGGCCAAAGCGGCTGCCGTCGGTTCATTAATGACCCGTTTCACGGTTAGACCAGCGATTTCACCTGCATCCTTGGTGGCTTTTCTTTGAGAATCATCAAAATATGCCGGAACAGTGATGATCGCTTCGGTGATTTTTTCTCCCAACTTGTCTTCGGCATCAGCCTTAAGCTTCTGAAGGACCATGGCCGATATCTCTTCTGGCTTAGACCACTTGTCCCCCATCTTCACCTCCACCCCGCCATGGGATGATTCCCTTAATTCATATGGCAAAAGCTTTTTGTCTCTCTGAACTTCCGGATCGGAAAATCTTCGGCCGATGAGTCGTTTGACGGAAAAAATGGTGTTCTGATGGTTCGTGACGGCCTGGCGCTTGGCCGTAATACCAACGTATCTTTCTCCGTTTTTGCCGACAGCAACCACGGAAGGCGTGGTTCGGGCGCCCTCTTTATTCTCGATAATCCGAGGCTGGCCTATCTCCACCACGGCCATGGCTGAATTAGTTGTCCCTAAATCAATGCCTAGTATTTTTGACATAGTTATTTGGTTTTAATTTCTATCTTTTTAGTTTTCTGAATCCCCTCTCTAAACAGACGAGTCGTATTTCCTATGGTTGCCATATTTTTCATCTAACTTCTATTGCTTATATTCCAAAGATCATTTGGAATATATGACCTAGAAATTAGATTATTTTACAATTTTTATTCTTGCGGGACGAATAACTTTGCCATGTAGCAAATATCCGGCCCTTATTTCCTGCAAGGTTGACCCTTCCGGTTCGACTTCAACCGCTTCATGGCGCTCCGGATCAAAATCTCTTCCCGAAACCTCTATTCTTTCAACGCCGTATTTCTTTAATAGATCTTGGGATTGCTTAACGATTGAATCAAAGCCGTCTAACCAGGTAATATCTTCTTCCTTCTCAAGTTTTCCCGGAAAGCTTTTTCTAGCTGCCTCCAAGCTATCTAATATCTCCATCATTTCTAAAATCAGATCTTCATTGGCAAATTTAACGAACTCTTCTATCCTTTTTGACTCCTGTTTTTTATAGTTCTCAAAATCAGCTCTCTCCCTTTTCCAATGGCTTAAATATTCTTTGGCTAGGGACCCTTGGTCTTGGCCGTCAATATTTGTATCATTTTTTACATCTTCCATATTCTTGGATTATTTAATTGATCAAGGGTATATTTAACTAAAGAAAGATTCCGGCCGTAGTCCATCCTTGTCGGTCCGACTAGGGTCAAGGTCCCAGAAAGCCTGCCCGGCAAAGGATATCGGGCTAAAATCACCGCCTCATCTCTTATCTGTCTGAAAGGATTTTCTCGGCCGATAAATACTGCAAAATTCGGCTGTCGCTTCGGAATTCCAAAAAACTCTCTTTCAATAGCCTCGAATATATTATCAAATTCCTCAAAGAAGCTAGTAACATTAAATATCCTATCAATCTCCCTGAACTCGGGCATGCCGAATAACCCGGCCAACCCTGACTTAAATGAATCTTCAGATTCGTCGATGCGAGTAATGACTAAATTATCGGACAATTCTGAAAGAACGGTGGCAATTGATTTGGCCAGTTGCCTCATGTCCTGAGCTTCTCCAAAAGTAGCCTGAATCTTTCTTTTCTCGCTATGAGAGGGCTCCTTAAGGCCAGTATTAAGTAGATCATTCACGAACCATCTATATGCTTTGTCCGTCGGCACTCTGCCGGCGGATGTATGAAGCTGGGAAAGATAGCCTGAATCCTCCAATTCTTTCATTTCATTCCGTATTGTGGCTGGGCTTAACTCAAGGCCGGTGCCGTCAGCCACAATATCAGAAGCCACCGGCTGGGCCGTTTTGACATATTGCTTAATAATGAATTCCAGGAGTTTTGCCTGCCGAAGAGTCATATACGTGAATATGATATTCAAATTAGCAGTCCATGTCAAGGACTGCTAATCAGCCAGGCCTTACCGGCATTCATTGGCCGTGATATATTTAGACCATGTGGATTAAGAAGATATGGAATAAGCTTGGCTCGGGCCTCATTACTGGCGTCGCTGATGATGAGCCTTCAGCTATTGCTACCTATGCCATTGCCGGTAGCAAGTTTGGCTTGGCCATGCTCTGGGTCTCTCTCTTTTCTCTCCCTTTTATGATTGCTATCCAAGAAATGAGCGGACGGATCGGCAGAGTCTCCGGCCGAGGCCTGGCGGGAAATATGAAGAGATTCTATCCTAAACCTCTTGTTTTCTTAATCGCCCTCTTAGTCGTCTCGGTCAATACGGTCAACATTGGAGCCGATATGTCGGCCATGGCCCATTCCCTAAGCGCGATCTTTTCATTCCCTGAGAAAGCTAGCGCCATAGTTATGACTCTAATTATCCTGGGCCTAGTAGTCCTTCTCCCCTACCAGAAGATATTCACAATCTTTAAATGGACAGCCTTAAGTCTTTTCGCCTACGTCTTCACCACCTTCACTGTCCACCAAGACTGGCCAACAGTCTTGCGCCACTTAGTCGTCCCCCAGATTATCTTGAGCAAGGAGTTCTTTTTTATCTTTATCGCTTTTTTCGGCACCACCATTTCCCCTTACCTCTTTTTTTGGCAAGCCAATCAGGAAGTTGAGGAAAGAATTATTGAACAATGTAAGCCCGGCCAGATCTGCCGGCTAAAGCCGATCATATCCGAGAAGGAATTAAAATCTTTAAGACTTGATACGAGGATAGGAATGTCGTTTTCAAACATCATCACCTTCTTCATCATCGTCTTAACTTCTTCGACTCTTTTCAGAGCAGGGATAAATGACATCGAGTCTCTGGCGGACATGGCTTCAGCTCTAAAGCCGTTAGCTGGTGATTATGCCCAAATATTATTTACTTTTGGCATCGTTAGTTCTGGGTTTCTGGCCATTCCTGTCCTAGCCGGCTCCGCCGCTTATGTTGTCGCCGAGGTTTTCGGCTGGTCTGAGGGCTTGACCAAAACATTCACTAAGGCCAAGGAATTCTACGGAGTCATAATCGCATCCACTTTGGTCGGCCTTTTGATCCCCCTTTTAGGCTTTCACCCGGTTAAGGCTCTTTTGTATACCTCCATCTTTTATGGTTTAATCTCTCCAATCGTCATCTTTATGATCATTCATATGGCGAACAACAAGAAGATCATGGGCAAGAATGTAAACAGCCGACCCTTAAATGTGATGGGGCATTTAACATTCTGTATTATGCTTTTCTTGGCTTTAACCGTATTCTTTGTTTTACCTAGATGAAAATATACAACTCGCTAACTAAACAAAAAGAAGAGATCACTCCAATGCATCCTGGCAAAGTGCAAATGTTTGTCTGCGGACCGACGGTCTATGACCGGATACATATCGGAAATGCTAGAACATTCACGATATTTGACGCTTTAGTGAAATACTTAAGATATCAGGACTTTGATGTTACGTACATTCAGAATATTACTGACATCGAAGACCGAATTATTCAAAGAGCCAATGAGCAGCATAAAGAGTATTTTTCTGTCTCATCGGAATTTAGCAAACTGTTCCTTGATGACATGGCTCAGCTTGGCAATGATGCCGTCAGCCAGTATGCCCTAGCCACAAAATACATTCCTCAGATTATTAGACAGGTTAAAAGATTGATTGAAAAAGGCCATGTCTATGAAATTAAAGATGACGGCTGGTATTTCGACCTATCAACATTTCCAGACTACGGCAAGCTATCCCGAAGGACCAGCGAACAAGCCGAAGATGCGGTTAGTCGAATTGATGAAAATGTGAATAAAAGAAACCGGGGTGATTTTTGTGTTTGGAAAATCTCTAAACCGGGAGAGCCAATATGGGAATCGGATTTAGGAAACGGGAGGCCCGGCTGGCATATTGAGGATACGGCCATCACAGAATCTTTTTTCGGTCCTCAATATGACATCCATGGCGGGGCCATCGACCTTATGTTTCCCCATCACGAGGCGGAAATTGCTCAACAAGAATCGGCCTCCGGTAAAGTCCCTTTCGTTAAATATTGGATGCACGCTGGCTTTCTGATAAATCGGCAGAACAAAATGTCAAAATCAAAAGGAAACTTCGCTACCCTTAGAGAGGTCCTTGATAGGTATCCTAAGGAAGCGATTAGGCTGTATCTCCTAAGCGCTCACTATCGATCCTCTCTTGATTTCGACTATACCCTCTTAGATCAGTCCCTGGCAGCAACGGAAAGGATATCAGACTTTACCTTCCGCCTTCAAAAAGCAGATGGCCAGCATGAACCTTCCGCCGATATGGCTATCCAGGAGGCAAGTGATGCTTTTATTAAAGCAATGGAAGATGATTTTAATACTCCCAAAGCAATCGCGGCGGTCTTTAGTTTAATCCGAATCTTAAATCCTTTGATCTCAGAAGGACAGTTAGGAAAATCTCAAGCAGATAAGGCCATGGATTTTCTTGTTACCATAAGAAATATTCTGGGGATTGTACCCGAAGCCAAAGCTAATCCCTTGCCTCCGGAGATAGAAATGATGGTTGAGCAAAGAAACAGATATAGAGAGGAAAAAGATTGGGAAAGAGCTGATATTATTAGAAAAGATATTGAATCTAAGGGTTTTAGAGTTGATGACACGATATATGGACCAGT
>DATDZX010000020.1:0-12110 GCA_036516715.1 Minisyncoccota bacterium
ATATTTCTGATATCGGCTTAATTTCCGTCACCAGAGGTCCCGGCCTTGGTCCTGCCCTGGTTATTGGTATCGCTTTTGCTAAGACATTAGCCATGAAGTATGATTTGCCAATTGTCGGGACCAACCATATGGAAGGTCACATATATTCTAATTGGCTTTTGCCCAAGGGAGAAAAAGCAGAATTAAAATATAATATATTTCCAGCCCTGAATTTGATAGTTTCAGGAGGCCACACAGAACTTGTCCTTATGGCCAACCATGGAGAATATGAGATTATCGGGGAAACCATGGATGACGCCGTTGGAGAAGCCTTTGATAAGGTGGCTAGGTTACTGGATCTCGGCTATCCTGGCGGGCCGGCCATATCACAATTAGCCCTTATGGGAGACCCTAGAAGGTATCCCCTGCCTTTGCCAATGGCTAAGTCAAAGAATTTTGACTTCAGCTATTCTGGCTTAAAAACAGCTGTTCTCTATCTCATCAGAGACCTAGGTGGCAAAGAAAAATTAAATGACCAGGTGAAAGCCGATATTGCCGCCTCATTCCAAGAATCAGCGATCACCGTCCTCATCCAAAAAACAAAAGAAGCAGCCCAAAAATATTCTGTAGCTTCCATTCTTCTTTCTGGCGGCGTATCAGCCAATTCTCTTTTAAGAGAAAGGCTGTCAAAAGCGGCTCAAGAACTAGGTCTTAAATATTCTCAGCCGCCAATGGAATATACGACTGATAACGCGGCCATGATCGCCATGGCGGGATATATGAACTTTAATACAAAAAAGTTGACCACCGGGTATCAGTCGGTGGCGATGGACGCAAACATTAGACTTGGTGAAGATTAAGAGCCGGCACGTGAACAGGACTTTCCTGATCTTTCTTTTTGCACTTCCAGCATGAAAGATCCTGTTCGTGGCCTTGATAATAGCTGGCCCTGAGTTTACCGCATCCCCGATGAATGAAAACTCTATACACAATTGGCCCACTCGGTTTACCAGAGTTCAGGATTGTTCTAAATGATCCGATGACCAGGTCATTGCCGAGTGTTCTCAGCCAGAGTCTTTCAAGCCAATTAAGAGAAATGGATTGCTCAAGAAACTGCTCAATGGATTCGCCTTGAGTCCCGTGAATAGGATCACCAAAATTAGTAAACCCTAGAAGTTTGAGACCGCTATGCAAAAAGTTAACTTTCATATTGAAAGGTAGCTAGGCATATAGTAGGATACATAGAGAATATGTCAATTGAGCTGCCGAAGGCGTACAATCCTCAAGAATCGGAAGACCGAATCTACGCGCTCTGGGAAAAGAGCGGTTTTTTTAATCCAGACAATCTGCCTGAAAGACATAAAGAGCCATTCTCGATTATTCTTCCCCCGCCTAATGTTACCGGCTCTCTGCATGTCGGCCATGCCGCCATGCTGGCCATCGAAGATATCGTTATTAGATTTGAACGGATGCGCGGCAAGAAAACGCTATGGCTCCCCGGCACTGACCATGCCGCCATCGCCACCCAAAGTAAAGTTGAAGCCCAGCTATACAAGCAGGAAAAGAAAACGAAGCATGATCTGGGAAGAGAAGAATTCCTTAAACTGGTGAACGACTATGCCCAGAAGAGCCATGATACGATTGTTAACCAGATAAAGAAGATGGGGGCTTCCCTTGATTGGTCAAGAGAAGCATACACCTTAGATGACAAAAGAAGCTTGGCTGTTAGAACAGCCTTTAAAAGGATGTTTGATGGCGGAATTATCTATCATGGCACCCGGATTGTGAATTGGGATCCTAAGCTTCAAACAACTGTCTCAGATGATGAAATAGAGTGGCTGGAAGAAAAAGTTCCTTTGTATTTTCTCAAATACGGCCCTTTCACTATTGCCACTGCCAGACCAGAAACTAAATTTGGAGACAAGTATGTTGTCGTCCATCCAGATGATGCAAGATACAAAGAATTCAAGGACGGCCAAGTTATTGAATTAGAATGGATCAATGGGCCGATAAGGGCCACGATTATAAAAGATGAGGCCATTGATATGGAATTTGGGACTGGCGCCATGACAATCACTCCCTGGCATGACGCCACTGATTTTGATATCGCTAAGCGCCACAATCTTGATTCTGAACAAATCATTGATCTTAAAGGCATTCTCTTGCCCATCGCTGGAGAATACGCCGGGATGCATATAAAGAAAGCGAGGCCTCAGATAATAGAGAGGCTGAAAGCAAAAGGATTGGTTGAAAAAGTGGACGAGACGTATATCCATCGCATAGCGACAAACAGCCGAGGCGGGGGCATCATTGAACCTCAAGTCATGAAGCAATGGTTCATTGATGTGAATAAAGAATTTAGTCTTCCCCATTCCTCCATTAAAGGTATTGATCCAAGATCAAAAACTACTTTAAAGAAATTAATGCGCTATGTTGTTGAAAATGGGAACATCGCTGTTGTTCCAGAAAGATTTCAGAAAGTGTACTTCCATTGGATCGACAACCTTCGGGACTGGTGTATCAGCCGCCAGCTATGGTTCGGCCACAGAATCCCGGTTTGGTACCGAAATGATGAGATATATTGCGGCATTGAACCCCCTAAGGATGCTGGCTGGGAACAAGACCCTGATACGCTTGATACATGGTTTTCTTCCGGCCTTTGGACATTCTCAACCTTGGGCTGGCCGGAAGAAACAAGCGATTTAAAAACATACCACCCAACCCATCTTCTAGAAACAGGCTACGACATACTCTTCTTTTGGGTAGCTAGAATGGTTCTAATGACTAGCTTTCTTTTGGGAGATATCCCATTTAAATCCGTATATCTTCATGGACTGGTTAGGGATGACAAGGGCAGAAAGATGTCTAAGTCTTTAGAGAATATAATCGATCCCCTTGATGTTATCCCTAAGTTCGGTGCTGATGCCTTGCGCCTTTCTTTGATCATCGGCGCTGCCCCAGGAAACGATTCTAAGATTTCAGAGAATAAGATTAAGGGATATCAGCATTTTGCCAACAAGCTGTGGAATATATCCAGGTTCGTGCTGATGAACCTGGAGGGAGAGATAGATGTTGATCATCAGTCTCTTAAGGGGAACAAACATATTGAAGAATTTAATGCCTTTATCTCTGAAATTACTAAAGAGATTGAAGAATACAAATTCTATTTGGCCGGAGAAAAACTCTACCACTATATCTGGCACACCTTTGCCGATAAAATCATAGAAGAACATAAAGAAAGCATAAAAAACGGGAATGAAGAAGAGAAGGAAAAAGCTCAGCAGGTCTTGGGATATATCTTGGTTCAGTCCCTTAAGCTCCTCCACCCTTTCGTGCCTTTTGTGACTGAGGCCATCTACCAGCATCTGCCTCTAAAGAACAAGCAACCACTCTTAATGATTGAAGCCTGGCCGGTTTAGGTTGTATACTGGTATATATGCCAACTCTTTGGAGTTCAGCTCTCCTTGTAATCGCCGGCCTGGCCCCCAGCCTGATTTGGATTTCTTTTTATTTGCGCAAAGATACCCATCCGGAACCCCGAAGTCTTCTAACCAAGACCTTCTTAATGGGGGTCATCCTGTCCCCCATCGCGGTAGTTTTCCAATATTGGTTCATTAATTTCGCTGATCGCTTCTCTTTCAGCCCCCAAGGGTACTCCTTTTTCTTATGGGCCGCCTTTGTCGAAGAATTAGTGAAGTATTACGCCGTCAAAACCATTGTTTTTAGGAACCCGGACTTCGATGAACCGGTTGATGCGATGATATATATGATCACTGCCGGCCTAGGCTTTGCCGCTATTGAGAACATCTTAGTAATGTTCAAGGTCGCTTCCATGGAAGGGGCGGCGATTGCTCTCCAGGTTTGGTTCCTTCGCTTCATCGGCGCCACTTTTCTCCATGCCCTTTCTTCCGGCCTGGTCGGCTACTTCCTAGCCGGCGGCTGGTTCTATCCGAAGCTGGCAAAAAAACTAATTATCACCGGCCTATTCCTAGCTACCGCCTTCCATTTCACATTTAACATGTTTTTGTCCCTTTCGGATCAGTTCGGATCATCCATGCTCATTGCCACCCTATTCCTTCTGTTCGTAATGGCATTCCTTGTTTCCATTTTATTTGATAGAATTAAAAGGAGGCAACGGCATTTTGAACGCTTGGCCCAGCAGCCGATGGCGATCCAGGTAAAAAGCGTTTAATACATTATTCATGCTCGACAACGATATTGATATTGAGCTGGCGGTTAAACAAGATAAGCCCCAAAGCTCCCCCGAGGCGTATTTGCCTATTGATGTCTTTCAGACCGAAGATGAATTAGTCATTCAAACGAGCGTCGGCGGAGCAACCAGCGACGATATTGATCTAACGGTAACCAATGAAATGGTGACTATTAAAGGCAACCGCAAGCCGGAGGAGAAAATTAAATCTTCCGACTATTTCCACCAGGAGCTTTACTGGGGTCCGTTCTCCCGCGCCGTTATCCTCCCCGTCGACGTTGATTCAGAAGGCGCCAAGGCCTCGATGAAAAATGGGGTCCTCACTATCCGCCTGCCTAAGTTAGAGAAGGTCAGGACGAGAAAAATAAAGATATCTCAGTAACGTGCCTCTTCATCCCATTCAGAAACTTTTAGGCTTTTTTGTCTTACCCTTTATCGGGGTAGCTTTGATTCCTTTTCTTTTTTTTCTAGCTTTTCAATTCAGTCCTTCGGTTCCCAAATACCAAGTCAATAATTTTTCCAGGGCGATGGCTAATCTTGGAAGAGCCGATCTTGTTCTAAAAATTGAAGATCAAAATATTAGAGTTCCAAAATCTATCGTCGCTTCTTGGAAAGAGCCATATACAAGAGACTATTCGGGGCAAGAAGATACGCGTTTCAGTCCGGCTCTGACTAGGTATGTAGCCAACTTGGCCTCAAGTACTGGTACCGAGCCGGTCAATGCTCGCTTCCGATTTGAAAACGGCAAGGTGAGTCTTTTTAGACCCTCTCAAGACGGTCTAAGGCTTGATATCACTGAAGCAACCAGCCTCATCCAACAGACTCTTTTAAGGGGCCAACATGAAGCCGATCTGCCTGTTCACAGAATACCGGCGGCCCTGACGTTAGATACGATAAATAACTTGGGAATTAATGCTCTCCTATCAAAAGGGGTCTCTGACTTTTCGGGTTCAAGTGCCGCCAGGATCCAGAATATACGAATATCATCTAATAAATTTAATGGTTTACTTCTAAAGCCGAATGAGCAATTCTCTTTCAATGATGTCTTGGGAGAAGTAGAGGCAGCTCAAGGTTATGCCGCTGAGAAGGTTATAAAAAGCAATAAGCTGGTCTATGAGTATGGTGGCGGTATTTGCCAAGTCTCTACTACTCTTTTCCGAGCGGCCATCCTTTCGGGCTTTCCAATCATTGAAAGAAGGCCTCACTCATTCCCTGTAAAATATTATAACCCTCAGGGCTTTGATTCAACTGTCTATCCAGGGGTAACTGATCTTAAATTCGTTAATGACAGTCCAAGCCATGTCCTTCTCCAAACAAGGATCGAAGGCCATCAGTTAATATTTGAAATATATGGCACCGATGATGGCCGGAATGTGGCTCTCCAAGGCCCATATCAGTATGATGAGAAGCCAGATGGCTCAATGAAGGCATATTTTGTCAGAACAGTAACTGCCGATGACGGTACATCAAAAGAAGAGAAATTCTATTCGACGTATAAATCCCCGGCTTTGTATCCTTTAGAAGAAAGAAACCCTTTAGAGTAGATTATTAAAAAAGATCCTTGTATTCGGGATAGTTATCACGAACTATATTTTTCCAGGCAGCCGTCTCATTGTGCCCCGAAAGATCATTTTTATTATATACCAGAAGGACATGTACGATTTTTGCATTTTCATCAACTGCTACAATACAACGGTTGCCTGAAGATTTCCGCGATTCTTGAGTTTTCGCCACGCGAAACTCAGTTTTGCATATCTTGATATTGTTTTTATCAATAATGGTTTCGGCGATCGATGTTTGAAAGAGAGAGTCAAAGCGTTTAAACTCCTCGATTATAGCTGCCCAAGTGATATCCCAAGCTCCTTTATATTTCTTTTTGAAATGAGAGACATAGTGCCGCTTGGCATATTCTTCTAAGATAACCGAGTAGCTAGTAGACATTGTCCGGATCCTCCTGAGTTATGAGTTCATATGGTATCGCCTCATCTGGTCCGCAGAGGGTGTACGGGAGCTGGCTGTGAGTAAAAGTAACAATCTCTTGTGTTCGCTTATTCTTCCATTTAGAAGATATCATTTGGATAAGACCTAGTTCGCCCTTATTTAAAAGACTGGAATTATCTTTCGTCGAGCCGGCACCGAGAGAGACAAGCATTGCATCCCCTTTATGGTCGACTGTGATTTTGCCTTCTTCTTCAAGTTCAGAGAGGGCCCGAAAGTATGGGTCCGGCACCGGGCCGTACGCACGCCGGAAATACTGCATCCCGCTCATGCTCTTGAGGTTTTGGTAAAACCAGGCAAAATCAGCTAAGTATAAAAGCTTGGCTAGTTTGGTTTTGGGAACTTTTCCGTCATTGGAAATAGAGGTTTTTAGATATACCAAGATCATCTGTTTATATTTTTCATATTTCGGTTCAACTGCCTTGGCTAAATCTTCCATGGTTAAACCAAAAATATCGCAAATTTGTTCTGCCTCATCCAGAGTGATCTCCCTATCTCCGTGCTCGATCGCCATGTATGACTGGCGAGAAAGACCCAGTTTCTTAGCTATATAAACTTGAGAGAATCGGTTTTTCTTTCTCAAGCTTGTAATAAGAGAAGCATATTTAGTACCCATACCCTCATCCTAACAGACAGTGTACAAAAAGTCAACATTCAATGTTGATAAAATCAACAGTTGGTGGGCGAGGAGAGACTCGAACTCTCAACCCTTACGGGATACGGTCCTAAGCCGTACGTGTATACCAGTTCCACCACTCGCCCTTATACTTTCTGATACAAATAGATGTCCATTCTACCAACTTTCCCCTCCTTTTTCAATACGAATTGAGGGTATTTAGTGCAATCAATGGGAAAAGCTGGACATAATACTTTTGTTCCCGGTTTACATTCTTTTTGTATCTTGCCCGCCATTTTATCAGTTATTCCCGGCAGGAGATACATATAGATGAATGAGGCATTAGATATATCAGCCTCAAGAATATTTCCCTTTTTAATCTCAACTGTTCCATTTGTCCCATAAATCTTAGATAGCATCTTGGCTTTCAGCCGAGGCCAAGAAGCAATATCATAGCCGACGCAATGCTTGACTGAAAATTTCTTGGCCGCGACCATAAGGATCCGGCCATCTCCGCAGCCAAGATCGTAAAAGACATCATTGGCGTCAGGGGCGCCGAAAGAAAGTATCGGCTTTACCGTCCCCCACCACATTGGAATATATGGCGCGCCATGGCGCTTCGAGACGATGCTGGACCAGATAATATACCCGCCGAGAAAAAGAACGGCGATTTGGAACAGAAGAATAGCTAAGCTTATGATCAGTTGAGCCATCTATCCAATATATCACCAGCCAAAAAGAAAACCAGCCTTACAAATTAGCTGGTTTTCTTTTCTCTTTAGGAGAAGTTGAAGAACGTTCTAGCAATCAAGGCTGCTAAGGTCTGAAGAATGACACCTATCGCTAACACTACCGCTGCGCCATAGATACCATTCCATATTTTTGCCTTTGCGTCTTCCGGCTTGCCGAGCGCTCCTCCCGCCATCCAGGAAATGGCTCCCCAGACGATGAAGATCACGGCCACCACCAATGAAATTATGATCAAGAACCGGGCAATCTGCCTGATCAAGCCTTCAATCTCTTGGAGATCCAATGGATCACCTGTCGACGGGATTGAAGGAGACAGGGTTACCGCCATTGATATAACCGGCATGAACAATGCCATCGCTAAAACTCCAGCAAATATAGCTTTCATCCACTTATTCACAAAGCCACCTCCTTTCGATCGTATATGTCATATTGATATATTAAGTATAACTTAGTCATTACCAGACGCAAACCCCCAGAATTCTGAGGTCGCAATAAAAGAATTCTCTTGAAACAATGGCCGCAATCGTATTTATAATCACCCCGATGGCTAAGATGATGGTCGTGCCCCACAAAGTGTTCTTAAACATAGCCTGGGCTTTCTTCACATCGGTGAATGTCCCACCCATCATATATGTGATGCCACTCAAGACAAAAGCAATAATAGCGATAACAATACTAATGACGATGAGGAATCGGGCGATGAGACGAATCAGGCCGTCAACTTCATCCAAAGTAATGGCTCGGCCTGGCGGAATGACCGTGGCAAAAGCCGGAGAAACATTTAGTAATATCGATATAATCATTAGGCAAGGAAGAATGTATTTCATGCTATTGAGAGCAGGTTATAGGCAAAAAGTATGTATATTCGGCTGAAGGATTAACTAAGTTAGCAACGGTGGCAATTATGGTATATGTGGCCATGATCACCAAGATACCAACTAAAGCGTAATTCAAACTCTTCTTTGCTTTGGCAAAAGCCCCCGGCTCGCCCCGGCTCGCTATGAACTGCAGGCCATATATAACCAGCATGATTATCATCGCCAAGAGGGCGAATCGGGAAAGCCAGCAAGTCAGGCCAACCAAAATATCAAATATCCCCTGAACTGTCAGATTGATTCCTGGAACTTTCTCAATGTCTCCATAGGGGTTATCTCCTCCGCCCACGTTATGGGAGGTAGCCACAACCACGGACATATATATATTCTTCAAGGCCTTCATGTATATATTTTGTATGTTTTCTGCCTTAAAAGCTAATCTGTTATCCCCAGCCTAATTAGAGGCTCTTTGGACACAGACACCCAAAAGATTAGATCCAGTCACGCTACAAGATATCGATTTGCAATTAGATGGGGACGCATTTTTGTGGCAGGTCTCGCCAATCTGATTACCATCTTTTCTCTGACAGATCACGTTGCATTTAAGGCCGGTAGCGCAATTTTCATCTTTCTCGCAGTATGAACCTAAGGCCAGATTCAATGTTTTTGAATCTTTGCACTTGCCTAGCATTTTGTTGTTAACTGTGTACAGCTCATTTCGGTCACAAGAGAGGCCACGAGCGCAGTTCCTGCCCGAGAGGCAGTATTCATCAGCTTGATTGCCGCCCGGCCGCTGACAAATCCTGTCTTTGCATTCAAGACCGGATAAACAATGTCGATTCTCCACGCAGGCTTCGCCTATTGTTGATGGATCGCCGCTGCAATCAAGATCGAATCGGCAGGGGCCGGCGCCATTGGAACAAACGTTGCCGTTGCATACTCCCCCAGTAGTGGCGCCGCCTCCTGTAGATGGCGGGTATGTTCCCTGTTCCATAGTTTGGCCCGATTGGCCCAGGTTTAAGACATCGATAATTAAAGTAACGAAACCTCTGCCAATAAAGATGATGGCTAAGCCGATAACGGTATATTTAAGAATATCTTTTCCTTTTTGCCAGTTGGTCTGCTTGACTCCGGCCGTGAGCATTAAAAGCCCGGCCCAGAGAATCAGAATGACCGCAATTGGTATCGAGATATTAGTAATCCAGGTCAGCACTACTCCTATCAGATCAAGGACGGTATTGGCTCCGCCTGAGGCTAAGGGATTGGTGATCTTAAAGGTATAATCTTTGGTTTGGCCCGAACTTGCTGTCCCGCAAAGAGCGGAATCAATCTGTCTAGCTTGTTTACCTCGGCAGGCATTGTTAGGCACATCGGATAAGTCTTGCTTATTCCCCTGACTGCAAGCGTATTTGTTGTCATCAGCTATGCAGGCCCATATCAAATTT
This sequence comes from Minisyncoccota bacterium, assembly GCA_036516715.1. Taxonomy (GTDB): domain Bacteria; phylum Patescibacteriota; class Minisyncoccia; order 2-02-FULL-40-12; family GWA2-44-9; genus DATDZX01. Next base: position 9,814 of record DATDZX010000020.1, read on the forward strand.
GATCCAGAAGGGGCAGGGTTGCCTTGGGTAACTGCAACTCTCGAAGATTCTGTTACTTTATTATGATTTAAAGTCGTGATTCCAACTTCTCCGCAATACAGAGCAACATAAAATTTTCTAATTGTGTTATTTTGCGAAGCAACAAAAACATCGAATTGAAAATCTTTTGAGTAGGGCTGGGCAGCATTGAACGACAAGGTTTCTTTATTAAGAAGAAGGTCCTCACCATTGTCTACATCTTTATAAAAAAGAAGAGAATACTTGGGATTTTGCGCACCTAAACCAAAGTCGCAATATCTTACAAACTCAGAACCGTAAAGCTTTATGCCTAGATCAACGGTTAATTTTACATTTCCTCCTGTTGTACTATTGGAAAGCGTTTTCGGATTAACATCAAACTTTGTTATGTCCCCACCCTCATTTCTCCCAGCAAAAGAAAAAGCTGGCAATAATAGCGCTACTAAGACAAATAACAGAAGATGAGATTTTTTAATCATTTAAGCAATTGGGTTTTGGCTTTTTGCCCGGCGCCATAGCCAATAGGCGACGCCAAGGGCTACTCCTATTAAAACATAAATGAGGCCATTCCAGATACTTGTTTTTCCACTTTGGGTAATGTCGGGGGATGGTGTCGGGGTAGCCTCCCTGCAGTCGCTTGAACAATTATTGGCATTTTCCCCAGCATCTTTATTGCAAACTTTATCGTTATTACACACCGCACTCCCTCCTATAGAGACCGTTACTAGCCTAGATCCTTGGGGGTCAAAGAAGGCAGCCTCATATCCATCAGAAACATATGGCGCCTTAATATTGATCTTGCCTTTATTTCCTACTGAACCAGGATCGAATACAAATGTCTCTTTTATTTCACCCAGGGCATTTCGTATTTCGCCTTTGTATGCTCCTTGGTTAACCTCAAGATATTTTTCAGGGATAACCTCATATTTATATTCATAATCCCTGTCGGCAAAAAGCTGGCCATTATCAAAATACAGATGAAAAAGATAGCTGAAATCTTGAGGCTCAGCTTGATCGGCAAAAGCATTAAGGGAAAGAGAGATCAGGAGTAATAGGGATAGGAAAAATATTTTCATATCAGAAGCCAGGGTTATTATAGCAATAAAGGACTTTGGTGGCGTAATCTCTTGTTTCATCATAGCCTTCGTTACAAACAGTATGCTCGGGGTTATCGTAGAGGCATTCCCACCTTTTCACCGGCGACCCGTCGCAACTCGTTTGGCCATTACAGTCTTGACTTTGGTTACAAGCCCCGCTACCACCGTTATACCCTGCCGCCAGATTTCTGGTAGAAGATCCACAAGAAGTCTGGGCGAGGGCCCTAACATATTCAGCCGCAATGCAAATGCTAGCCGAGGCATTAGCTGGACTCTTAAGCCAATCACAAGTGATATTAACAGCTGACTCTATGCCGCACCGGTTCCGATATATATTAGCTGTTGATGGTTTAAGCTGCATCAGACCGCAAGAAGGCGGATTCGAATTACTCTGCACCCCGACTCGGCAGGCTGATTCCTTGATCATTATGGCTTTGAGCAGATTAGCCGAAGCTGCTCCGCCGGCATACTGATTAATAGCTGGAACATATTGGCTACAAGTTGAGGCCGAACAATTCATTTGTCTAGCTTGGCATAAGTTAGTGCCAGTATACAGTTTACCCGGACAAGTCTGGGCGCCTAATATCCCAGTCACAGATATACTCAACTGTTTAGTAATAGTTAGTTTGGGAACCGAGGAGTCTTCAACTTTGATGGTAAAGGTCAAGACGCCGGGACTGGTTGGTTTACCAGATATTTGACCCGCTGGACTTAGCTGAAGCCCAGGAGGCAGTATCCCTTGAGAAAGAGACCAGAAATATGGAGTCTTGCCGCCGGCAGCGGTTAATGTTTGGGAGTATGTTTGGTTTGATATGCCTCCACTTAATGAATTAGTAGTTACAGCTAACGGACTTACCTGAGGCTGGACGTCTAATGTTTTAAATGAATAGTTTGATGACCGGGCGGTATATCCTGAGATAGATGAGACAGCTCTGTAATTGTAGGTAGTGCCAGGGTTAAGGCCAGTAATAGTGACTCGATGGCTAGTAGTTTGAGCGCTACTTATGCCGGCCGACGAGCCGTATGATGCCGTAGGGCCATATTCAACTTGCGAATTAGCCGCTTTATCAGTTGTCCATGCAATTACCGCTCCGCTCGAGATGATGCTTGTTGCCGCCACGTTTGAAATAGTGACACCAGCCGAAGCGGGTACGATTTTGAGAGAAAGTTGTTTACTAACCT
>DATDZX010000021.1:0-9727 GCA_036516715.1 Minisyncoccota bacterium
CATGCTGGTGATGTGCGTGGTTAATTTCCCTCCTAAGAAAGTAGGCCCTTTTGTTTCCGAAGTTCTCACCTTAGGTTTTGCAAATACAAAAGGCACTGGCTATGTCTTGGCCACTCCTTCAAAAGATGCGGTAAAGTTGGGGGATAGATTGAGGTGATATGAATTGGAAACTGCCACCGAAAATAAAGATATATGAGGCCTTAGGCTCAATTGCCGATGGCCGGGTACATATTAATGGCGATACAGCCAAAGTCTATTCCTCAAGCGGGAATAAATACTATGAGGTTAAATATGATCCCGAAACTAACAGCATCACCGCTAATGATAATGGATCATACTGGAAGGGATATTTAGGGTACCCCCTGATTGCTTTTCTCCTACTAAAAGGGGTTATTGAGTATAGGCAAGAAGACACAGAAGCCTTAAGGGGAATTGCTTGGAAAGATATTAATACGAAGTTTAAGAATGATTTTAATAAAACAATCGAACATATCCACCAAAAACTAAAAGAAAAGAACATCAATGTTCAAGGACTAGTTAAATCAGTCGGTGAGATATACCAACAGTTAAAAGATAAGGAATTTAAAAAACTTGGCCTAACCGCCAAGCCCCCCGAGGGGTACTAAAGACAAAGCGCCTAGAAAGGCGCTTTGTCTTGCCTATTCTTCTACTTCATCTAAATCTTCTCTTCCCATCTGCTTTTCTTCGTCAGTCGCGTCCTGGCCTGGTTGGTTCTTTCTTTGCTCTTTTCTTTTCTTCCTCTCTTCATCAGTCAGGTTTTGATCCTGATTAGGTTGGTTGGCCATATGGGCGTGTATTAAGCATCCGGAGTGCTTAATATTAAATGGATTCTTTTTTCGACCACTCCATGTATATCCACCAGAGATGAACTTAATGTTAATTCATTTGTGGCTATGTCATCTCCCACTGCACACGAATAATGTCCTCGTCTTTGCTGTGTTTAATACTGAGCTTGCTTCCTCGGAAAGAAGCCTTAAGCTTCTTTCCGATCTTAACCGCTAACTGATTTTCGGAAGTCAAAACTCTGATCATTTTCGGTTTAATTTCAGTTTTTATGACTCGATCCATAGGATCACGTTCTTGAGCCAATCGATCCGAATTTTCAACCGCATTAATTATATCCCGTCTTGCCTCATGGTCTTGAGAGGGGAGAATGATCAGGAGTTCGCCTTCAAAGAGTCCATCCCGGGCCATGATGCAGGCCGGACACATCTTCTCTCTTACCCTCTTTGACTCTTTTAGGTGGCCTTTCTTTTCCTCACCGAATGAATGATGCCATGATTTACTGAAATAGACGCTTTCGCACCGGGGACAAAGAATATATTCTTTTTTAGCTAATCCAAATTCTTGCTCATCTTTCTTTGGCCTAATTGATCGAGACCCCAAAGAGATAGGGGTGCGGACTCTTGATCGAGGAGAATATGGCATAAATATATAGTATATCGGAAAAATGAACCAAGTATTAATATTGACAAGTCAGTATAATCTATGGTATAATATATATACTGGAGGACGTGAGATGAAGCTCAAGAATAGCGGTCCGCCGGCGGCCAATAGCCGCCAGATCAGCTCCCTCGGGATCAGAGGAGAGCACGAAACCCAGAAGTTCCGGAGAAGCGTGAGTCCCCAGCGAAGGGGCTCATGGTCTTCGGACCAGGATCCCAACATCTACCACGGTTACTTCTCCGCCAGCCGCGCACCCAGCACGGCGAAGTAAGACTTCCGGGCCCGCTCTAGCGGGCCCATACTATTTAAATATTAGCATCGGATCGATATATTCTTCAAGATCTTCTTCTCTTTGGACATATCCCAATATTTGGACTTTATCTCCCTTATGGATTCCTAGATGGAGATGTTTTCTTGTGAGGCCGCTTTCAGGAGTATTAGTCTGAGCTAATACTCCGATCACATCTCCTTTTCTAATATTCTGTTTATCCGGAACCAAAGATTCAGGATCAAGGTGACCGTATATGACAGTTACGTTTTGGTTGTTAATATTACATTTCTGAACTAAAAGCCCGCCATAGCCTTCGGCTGTGTTGGAGAATATGACTTGACCGGAACAGATGGCATACACCATTACTTCTTTATCTTTTTCATCTTCAAGCATCTCTATATCTAGCGCCGCATGATAGCCGATGAATCTTTCAGGTGGATCAATCGGGTTTTGACTAGGCGTGACATACAAACCGAAGGTCAAAAGCTTTGACCGGATATTGAATTGATCTAAAGGATAGGCGATGTTCTCATCGCTGGCATTGTTGCCCATGAAACCTAAACTGCCTAGGAATATGGCAAGAATTATAAAACCGTATTTCATCTATTATATATATTCTATACAGACTATCATTAAGAATGATTGAAGAATGAATTTAATTCATTTATCATCCTTCTCATATACCCTTCGAACCATGACATTCAAAAAGACTGCATTATCATTAGTTCTTGTAGCTTTCCTCTTCCTGGCAGTTTGGGTATGGCGGGGCAGCGGCGAGGATAAGTCTCTCCCCGGATTCACCGATCGCCCATCGGAAAGTACTTCGCTCCTAACCCCGGCCCCGACTTCGTCTCGAAGCATTTCTCCAAAAGATGAATCCCTTCTTCTTATCCAAGTCCCATTTACTTCCCAAGCACCATTTGGCGAATGGTCGGATGACCGCTTCCAAGACGGCTGCGAAGAAGCATCCGTGATGATGGCGGCTTACTGGCTCAGGGGCAAAAGCATTACGCCGGATAAAGCCAGGGAGGAAATAATCGCTATTTCAAAATATGAGACAGACATCTATGGTGACTACCATGACACCTCAGCCCAAGATACGGCGGATAGGATATTGAAAGGATACTATGGTCACAGTAAATATGTGGTCAAGTATGATTTTGAAGCCCAAGATATTATCAACGTCTTAGAAGAGGGCAAGATAGCTATCCTTCCGATGAATGGCCAGATTCTGGGTAATCCAAACTATACCGCTCCCGGCCCTGACCGGCACATGCTGGTAGTGATAGGGTATGATCCAGATCTCAAACAATTCATTACCAATGACCCGGGAACTAGGCTAGGGAAGAGCTATCGTTATTCGGTTAATAAGTTTATGAGCTCAATTAGAGATTATCCGACCGGCGAACATGCGCCCATTACTCAGGTCAGAAAAGCCATGATAATCGTAAGTAAATGAGACCTGGACAGATATTTGATTCTATGATATAATATACAGTATAGGAGAGTGGCTATGTTGATTCCATTCGATGTCATTTGGATTTTGATCGTGTATGAGGCCGGGTGGTTGGCGCTCGGGTGGAGTACGTTCAGGAGCCTCTTCCAGAGAGGCAACACTCCCAGCGAGGTGGCACGGATGGTCGGCTGCGCCTTCGCGATGATTTTTCCGGTCATCGTGAAGATCGGCCAGTTCATCTTCGGCGCCCCGCCGAAGCCCCTGTTGACGATTGCCACGTTCATGCTGATCATCGGACTGATCCTATCAGTCTGGGGGATCCGAAAGAACTGGCGAGAAAGGCACTACGTCGAGCTCTCAGTCTCGATCGTCGCCTGCCTCTCGTTGGTCGTCATCGGCATCTCCCGGCTGGAGATGCCCAACTTCCTTGATTTCATCAGGCCTTGATCCGGCGCCTAGTCGCCGTTGAGCCGCCGAGCTTTTGCTCGGCGCCTTCTTTTTCTGGAAAAACTTTTGTGTTTCTGGTATATTCAAAATATATGGAAGAACTCAACCAATTAAGCAAAAAAGAGCGTCGAGAAATACGGAGACAGGAGAAGGAAGAAGTAAGGGGCGCCTTAAAGAAAAGCAAGGGATTATTCCGTACCCTGCTTTGGCTTGGAGTAGTTGTTATATTGGGCGGAGCTATATGGGGATTAGTAAAACTGAATAAAGCCGGACCGGCTTTGTCTTTAACTAATGAGGTTGTTGCCTCGGATTGGGTTAAAGGCAACAGAGAATCTAAAGTCATCCTTGTAGAATATGGAGATTTCCAATGCCCGGCCTGCAAATCATATTTTCCAATAGTCAAACAACTAGCCCAAGAATATGGGGACAGGATGCAATTCGTCTATCGCCACTACCCGTTGCCTCAGCACTATAACGCCAAACCCTCGGCCTATGCCGCCGAAGCGGCTGGTAAACAGGGCAAGTTTTGGGAGATGCACGACAAGATCTACGAGAATCAGGATGCCTGGGCTGCCGGATCAGGTAAAGAAATATTTGAAAACTACGCCTCCCAGCTGGGATTAAACATGGATCAATACAAAGCAGACAGGGATTCCGAAGCTGTTAAGGAAAAAGTTAATTTAGATTATAAGAGCGGGGTCCAGGCGGGGATCAGGGGGACGCCGACCTTCTTCTTGAACGGCACCCAGATCCAGCCCGGCAACCTTACTGAATTTAAGTCTCTAATTGAAGATGCAATTACAAAGAATCCCTAAATGGTTTCTAGTTTCGGTTCTTCTTCTAGCCTTAGCAGGCTTTCTTGATGCTTCCTATCTTACCATCAAGCACTATTCAGGCGGATCAATTCCATGTCCTGTCTTGGGAGGATGCGATATTGTAACAACCAGTAAGTATTCTCAGATTTTTGGCCTGCCTGTCTCCCTGTACGGTGCCATCTATTATCTCTCAATATTAATATCCTTAGTGGCATATTGGGATTCAAAAAAAGAATTGCTTATTAAATGGGTTGTTTGGGTTCCATTTCTGGGCCTTATTTTTTCAGGCTGGTTTATGTACGTCCAGTATTTCCTTATTAAATCTTTCTGCTTCTACTGTATTGTGTCGGCATTGATTTCACTTGTCCTCTCGATCCTTTCTCTGAGAGTGCTACAATTAAATAAAGGTTAAGAAAGGGGGTGGTTTATGAATATATCAATCCGAAGGTCTATAGGCTTGCTCCGCATCTCCTTAGGAGCACTTTTCTTCTATGCTGGAATTAGTAAAATCATGGATCCGGCCTGGTCCGCCGCTGGCTATTTGAGTTCAGCCAAGACATTTTCTTCTCTTTATTCATGGTTTGCTTCGCCTGAAAATATTGGGTGGATAAATTTTACTAATGAATGGGGGCTGACCTTGATAGGTCTGGCTCTTATCCTTGGTATCGCTGTCCGGCCAGCTGCGTTCGGTGGCATGCTGTTGGTTCTTCTTTATTATTTCCCGGTTCTTGATTTCCCCTACGCTGGCGAGCATTTCTACATCGTCGACGATCACATCATCTACCTTCTTGCCTTATTAGTCGTCTATACTTCAAAAGCCGGATCCTGGTGGAGCGTGAATAAATATTTGGGTATTTCTTTGTAACCGTCGGCTATGGTAAGCTGTTGGAATGGGTATATTTCATGCCGTTATTTTAGGCATCATTGAAGGCATAACCGAATTTCTACCTGTTTCCTCTACCGCCCACCTTATCCTCGCATCTAAGGCTTTTAGCTTAGCCGACAGCTCATTTTTAAAAACATTTGAAATTTCTATCCAAGTCGGTGCCGTTTTGGCGGTGGTTGTTTTGTATTGGAATAGGCTCATTAAAGATTGGGTTTTGAATAGAAAGATCGTGGCCGCCTTTATTCCCACAGCCATTGTCGGCGGCCTTCTTTACCCCTTCATTAAAGGATTTCTTTTGGGCAGTTCAGCCGTATCGTTATATGCCATGTTTCTAGGTGGCATCTTTATCATTCTTTTTGAACTTTGGTACAAGGAGGAGGCAGTTGTGAAAAAAAATCTTGAAGATATTTCATACCCCCAAGCCTTATTAATCGGATGTTTTCAGTCAGTTTCTGTTATCCCTGGTGTTTCAAGAGCGGCAGCAAGTATCCTAGGAGGCCTGTCCCTTGGCCTTTCTCGGAGGACGATTGTCGAGTTTTCTTTCCTATTAGCCATCCCTACCATTATCGGCGCTGCGTTTTTTGACCTAAGCCAGAACATATCTTCATTTTCAGGCAATGAGGCCATGATTCTCCTAGTCGGCACCATTGTTTCATTCCTAGTCGCCATGGCCGCCATCAGGTTTTTCATAAAATTCATAAAAACCAACACCTTTATCATCTTCGGAGTGTACAGGATCATAATTTCTTTTGTATTTTGGCTTACGGCGTAAGAATCAAAGCCTAAACCCGTCTTCACATATGACGCACAATAGCCTCGAACAACAATTCGAAAAAGCCTACCACGAATTTTCGGATGCAATTTTCAGGCATTGTTTTCTCCGCGTCTCCGATCGAGAACAAGCCAAAGATATTATGCAGGAGACTTTCATGAAAGCTTGGCACTTCGTGTCTGGAGGCAATGAAGTCGAGAATATGAAGGCGTTCTTATATAAAGTGGCGAATAATCTGGTCATCGATTTCTATAGGAAAAGAAAAGACAATTCTTTAGAAGCCCTGCAGGAAGCGGGATTTGATCCTGGAATTGATATCCGGGACAATCTGTTCAATAATATCGAATCCAAAAGAATTGCCGGTAAAATCCAAGAGCTTGAGCCTTTGTATCGCCAGGCTTTGACGATGAGGTACCTAGAGGATCTTTCCCCCAAAGATATTGCCAATGTTGTGGGGGAAACAGAAAATGTGATCTCAGTCAGGATTCATCGAGGTATTAAAAAACTAAAGATGATATTAGAAAAAGAAATATGAACCTACCAATCAAACAATTAAAAAAAGAGGCCAAGAAGATTGCTTTATCGCCTGAAGAAAAGAGCGAAGGCATCCGAGCTCTTCGCTCATACATGGTTGCCCATCCGGTAAGAGATGGTGTTTCATCTCGTCATCATGGGTGGTCGAACCAACCAAATTCAATATTCAAAACTATGCCAATACTACTTGTTATTGCTCTGCTGGTGACTGGTGGCGCGTCGGTGGCGGCTGAATCATCTCTGCCCGGCGATGTCCTCTATCCAGTCAAAATAAACGTTACAGAGAATGTTAAAAGCATGCTGGCTCTTTCCGATGAATCAGAGGCCAAGCTTCATTCAGAGTTAGCGGCTAAAAGAATCGAAGAAGCCGAAGCCTTAGCAGCCGAATCAAGGCTTGATGCAGATGTTAGGGTCAAAATCGAAGCCAGATTTAAGGCTCATGCTGATCGAGTTGAGGCTCGCATCGAGAAACTTGAAAAAGTTGATGCCGCTGCGGCCGCTGAGTTAAGCGCCAATTTCGAGACTTCGCTGAAAGCTCACGAAAGAATTCTTGAAGCTTTTAAGAACGGAGAAATTGATAGCCTAATCTTAAAGATTAAGGCCAAAGGCGATTCTGTTGAAAGCGATCGGATAAAAGTCGAGGCTAAAGTAAAGACTCGGGCTGATGTCCAAGTAGCTGCTGAGAACAGAATGAAAGAGGCTGAGCATAAGATCGCCGAAGTCAGAGCTTTTATTGAAAAGCATGACGATGATCTTAACGCCGAGTCTAAAGCAAAGATCGATGCTCGCCTGAGTCTCGCGGTCCAAGCCCTTAATGAAGGCAAAGCCAAGCTTGATGCTAAAGCCTATGGTGAAGCCTTCGTCGCTTTCCAAAGGGCCCACCATATCGCCCAGGAAGCCAAGCTTCTCCTGAACGCTAAGTTCCGGTTTGAGAGATCGCCTAAGCCGTCGCCAAGCGGTTCTCCTAGCCCGAAAGTAAGCCCTTCTCCCTCTGCCTCACCGTCTGTTTCTGCCAGTGCTCAGGTCCAAGCTTCAACTGAAGTTAAAACCAACAGCAACTCAGGCAGCGGATCGGTTAACTCAGAGACAAAGATTGAGATAGATCTAGACTAAAACTGAATACTTGATCCATATTACAACCCGCCTAAAAAAGGCGGGTTGTAATCTTTTTGGATCTCAGATATCCTTAGCCCAGATCTAAATATTTTATGCGCTGTGTTTTCTGCAATGCTGATCCGGGCTTGATTGTTCTAATACCATTTAGGCAGCCTGACGGGGCGTTGGAATCATTTTCCTGCCTTGAGTGTGCGATTGCGGCTGGATATTACTGCGTTAAGCATGACCGGCCCCACATTGGATTTTTGGCAGATACGACGACGGCCTGCATTTCATGCATTGAAGAAGAAGTCCAGAACAAGAAAGCCGCAGCCGATGCCCTCTATGAGAGGATAAAAGAGGCTTTGCCTCCGGAAGAGCTTGAACAGGTTAAGGAAGCCGCTGAAATTCCAGCAGCCCTGCTTCAGGAAGATGAGAATGTTTCCATCCTTCGTTTTATGGTAACCAGAGCCCACCGCTGGAACGTGGACATTGAAGAAGTACTTCGGCTTGTCATTCAACACAAAACCGCCGACATTATCGTTCCGCCACTGCTTTTTGGCCAGCCCTTCTAGGGCTGTTTTCTTTTTTCTGAAAAAGTTAAGATATATCCATGCAATTCAAAGACATCTCAAAAAAGGCCAAGGAGATAAGAAAAGCATATAACGAGGTAAATAAGAGGAATAACAAGAAAATCTGGGATGCTTTTGATTATGGCCAAGGCTTAGTAGGTGATGTCGGGGATTTAGCGAAGCTTCTCATCTCATTCAGAGATAAGCCGAGGAAAGACACGTATAAGAAAATCCAGCATGAGGTAGGGGACTGTCTTTGGTCGTTAGTGGCGATTGCTCAGGAATTAGGCATCAGCCTTGAAAAAGAATTCTTAGTCAATGTTGAATACCTCGAGCAGAAGATGAAGGAAAAGAGAAAGAAGAACTCTTAATATTCATCATTTCTCCATTCTCAGGGTTTCTAATGGATATATATGACTTGGAGCAAGTTTCCCTAGAAAGGGGATTACGTCGCCTTTTAGGGTATTTTCTCCCATCGATATATATGCCGACAGTGATTAATAACCCGCCAGGAACAACTGAGGGGGATGGATCAAGCGCCATTGTCTTGGCAGTCGTGGTTATCCTCTTGGTGGCTCTGTTCTTGATTTTTGGCCTGCCTCGTTTAAGCGACCGGGGGGATACTAATATCAACGTGCCCGATAAGATCCAGATTGAGAATCGATAACTATGAACCTCATTGTCATAATATTTATCCGAGCGGTATTGATTCTGGTCATCGCCACCCTTCTGCCAGGCGTAGCTATTACTGGCCTTTTCTCCGCCATTCTAGTGGCCATTGTCTTAAGCATCCTGAATGCGTTTTTAAAACCCCTATTAGTCATATTGACCTTGCCGGTCAATATTCTGACTCTGGGCTTGTTTATGTTTATAATCAACGCCGTTTTGGTGATGCTGGCCAGCACTATAGTGCCCGGCTTTAGAGTTGATAGCTTCTGGTGGGCCTTGGGCTTCTCCCTTATTCTATCCTTTGTGACTTCCTGGTTCTAATATTCATTCCTGGTTCATGCCCCTAATGTATGGTTAGTTCAAATGTAATATTGAGTTGTTTCCTTTCTGGGAAGACAAACGAATTCTAAGCAAGGAAACAGCCAATCGGAATCTATGGCTAAAAGACGAAGCGGACGCCGAGGAAGCAAAATCGGCGGCCGAGGTAGCAGCATTCGAAGTCGGAGAACGAATCGAGGTGGCAGACAAGGACGAAGAGCAGAAGAGGAAGAGATGAGATAGCAGAAACGGGGCGAAAAGCCCCGTTTGGCTTGACAGATTAAAGAAAGAAGCTGATATAAGAGAAAGCGTTTTACGTCAAAGAATTCGAGGCCAGTATCTGGAACTGATTAATGCACTGAAGGGCGAACGCAAGAAGAGGAAACCGGCCTAGGCCGGGTTTTGCTTTAAAAACGAAACTCCGA
>DATDZX010000022.1:0-10927 GCA_036516715.1 Minisyncoccota bacterium
TCTTCCAAACGCCTAAAGATATATGCTTGCTCGGAGCAAGCTCAATATCTCTTTTGACATCATAGGCGACATCAGAAGATCGACGCTCAAATGTTTCACATAATGTTTCTGCCTCAATATCTTTTTTCCAGCTTTCGGCTATTTTGATTAGATCTTTGTCTTCTGTCTTCCATGAAGCAAAGACTTTTTCATCGAAATGGTATTTAGCCTCTTTTCTCATTTCTTGGATCTGTCTCATCATTTCTCGAGCTAACCCTTCCTGGACTAAGGCCGGGGTCAGATGAAGATCAAGGGCAATTTCTTTTTCTTGATTAGGCTGGTAGATAACTTTTTTAACATTAAGCTCTTCGGTAATTAAGTGGGCCAAATCCCGATGCAATTTCTTTGACCTTTTGATAGAGACCGAAGCCAAGGGCTGCCTAACCTTAATATTGTTTTCTTTCCTTTGTCCTAATCCGGCTCTGACAATCTCTTTGACTTCATCCATGACCGCTTCCAAATCATCATCCAGCCATTTCTTTTTAAAAACAGGCCAGGATTCAAGGTGAACGCTCTCTTTGCCTCCTTCCAGGCGCCGATATACCTCATCCGCGATGTAGGGGGTGAAAGGCGCCAGCAAAGCCGCAATCTGCAAAAGAATCATCCTTAAAAGACTCAGGGCTTCTTTTCTTTTCCTTGACCGGCGAAGCCACCAATTAGAAAAGTCTTCAATGACAAAAGATTCTATGAGCCTAGCGGCGGAAGTGACATCGTACCGATCCAAAGATTCTGTAACGTCCCGAATGACTCGATGAGTCCTGGAAAGGATCCATTTATCAAGCTGAGTTACTTTTAATTCCGCTTCTTGGCCTTTGTATAGCTCATAGAAGCGGAGGCAGTTCATGAGGGTGAAGAGAAAATTCTTTAATTTATCCTCGATCTCTTTAGGCACAACTATCTTATTCTCTCCCGGGCTGGTAGTAGCGTAAAAATACCAGCGGGTGGCATCAACGCCGTATTTGTCCATCATTTCGCTGGGCGCGATGACATTGCCGATAGATTTAGACATCTTCCGACCCTTCTCATCTAAGGTATGACCCAGAACCATCACATTCCTGTTAGGGATATCTTTTTCTAAAAGGGTGCTGATGGCGAGCAAGGTATAGAACCAGCCTCGAGTCTGGTCGATACCCTCGACGATATAGTCAGCCGGATATTGTCTCTTAAAAATATCTTTATTCTCAAAAGGATAATGCCATTGGGCGTAGGGCATAGCGCCGGAATCAAACCAGACATCGGCCAACTCAGGGATTCTCTTAGTGGCTGATCGGCATTTGGCGCAACGCAAAAATATATCATCGATGAATGGCCGATGGAGATCAAGCTCGCCATATTCATTTCTTGGAATATTCCTCCAAGAGATCTTTTTGGCTTCAGCCAAGCCCGGATACCAGCTAATACCCTCTTTTGAAAGGGTGGCAATTTCTTTCTCATTCAAACCCTGGGCCATTTTTTCCAAAAGCCACAAAGGATGGCCATGGCCGACAATCAATATCTTTTTATTTTTGTACTTAGACTCCAGCTCATTCATGAATTCAAGCAACCTCAGCCGGACGTCATTGAAGCTTTCCCCGCCCGGCTCTTTGTCGTCAAAATGCCTGGCCTTGTTATAGAAGGGGCAAGCGGTGAGGGGCTTGCCCTCGCAGCCGGGGCCATGGATGAACTCCCGGAGACGCTCGTCTGGTTTAACTTCATGATGGAGGACTTGGCCGGCAATCTTGGCTGTTTCAAGAGTCCTTAAGAAAGGCGAGGCGAAGATAAAATCAATGCCTTCCTGGGCTTGGACTTGGAGAGCTCCCGCCCCCGCCTCTTTCTCTCCTTCTTCGGTTAAGTGGTAAGTATCTTTTGCTAGATCCCAGTTGTTAATAAACTGATCTCTCTCCATCCTTGTCGATGACCCATGACGCATGAGGTAGTAGGTGTTTTTGGAGCCAACAGCGGCTCTTTCCAATTCTTTCATCGAACCCACGACTCTGACTGAATGACAGCGCTGGCATTTCCAAATAGGCAAAGGCGTGCCCCAATATCTTTCTCTTGAGATGGCCCAATCCTTGCCTTCCTTGAGCCATTGGCCGAACCGGCCCTCTTTAATGTGCTCTGGTATCCAATTTATCTTGCTATTATTCGCCACCATTTCCTTGTTTATCGCCGACATCTTGATGAACCAAGAATGCTTGGCGTAATACAACAAAGGATTATGGCAGCGCCAACAGAAGGGATATTCATGTTCATGCATCTCTGTCTTTAAAAGAAGATTCTTTTCTTTAAGCATTGAGAGGATAACGTTCTCCGTTTCAGGGTCTTTGACGTATTTGCCGTCGAGCTTTTCATCGACATCGAAAAATTTTCCTGTTTCGTCAACGGTGTGGAATTTAGGGAGGCCTAGTTTGGTACCCAAGATGTAGTCATCTTCGCCGTACATGACAGCCGTATGGACCACCCCCGTGCCATCGTCCGTCGAAACGAAATCGGCTTCGTATACCTTATACGCTGTTTCAGTTTTAAGCTTGGGTATATCAAAAAGAGGCTCATACTCTAAGCCGGTGACTTCTTTTCCTAAAATAACTTTCTGAATAGCTGAGTCTTCGCCTAAGACTTTCTTAACCAATGCTTCGGCTAGAATATATGTTTCATTTCCCTTCTTAGCCACCGCGTATGATATTTCGGACCCGACGGCTAAAGCCACGTTGCCTGGGAGGGTCCAAGGCGTAGTCGTCCAGGCTAGAATATATACTGATCCGAGAAGATTTATTTTTTCTGGGTTAATAACTTTAAACTTAATATATACCGATTGATCTTTAACTGTTTTGTATTCCTGGGCGACTTCGTGGGAAGACAATGGCGTGCCACAGCGGACGCAAAAAGGCACCACTTTGTGGTCTTCAACCAGGAGACCCCTCTTTGATATCTGCTCGAATATATACCAAAGGGATTCCATGTACTTATTCTCATAGGTTACATATGGATCGTCGAGATTGATCCAGAAACCCATCCTTTCAGTTAAGGATTCCCATTCTTTCTTGTATTTCCAGACACTTTCTTTAGCCTTGCGGTTGAACGGTGCGATGCCATAGTTCTCAATGTCTTTCTTATTCTTAAACCCTAGCTCTTTTTCAACTTCGATCTCCACCGGCAGACCGTGGGTATCCCAGCCGGCCTTCCTTAAAACAAAATGCCCCCTCATTGTTTTGTACCGGCCATAAAAGTCTTTGTAGATCCTGGTTAAAAAATGGCCGATATGGGGCTTGCCATTGGCCGTCGGTGGGCCTTCGAAGAAAACGAAACGCTTCCCCTTCCGGGTTTGATCCAATGATTTCTCAAAGATATTGTGTTCTTTCCAAAAAGAGAGAATCTTTTCTTCGAGGACCTTAAAATCAAGCATGGTTCTTTTAATATATCAAAATTCCATTGAATTTTCAAAAAAATGAGGTATAATGGAAGACATATATGAATCTAAAGAACGCTATTATCCTCTTAGCCTTTCTCTTGATCCTCAACGGCTTGGGGATGTATTTTGATTGGTACATCACCTATCCCTGGCACGATTCCATTCTCCATTTCTTGGGCGGCATTTTTGCCGCTTTCTTGGTGACGGCAAAATTTAAAAGCTATTTAAGAGACGACCGGATCTTAGAAGATTTTCTTTTCATCGTCGGAGTGACACTGATTATTGGTGTCTTTTGGGAGTTCGCCGAGTATTACGGCCTGGTCCAGGAGCTTTACGGCTTTATCGAGATCAAGACTCATGCTGTCGACGCTCTGGGCGATACTATTACCGACCTGGTAATGGATACTTTAGGAGCCATAGCCTTGGCTTCCGGATATTTGCTTGCTACTCGGAAACGTGGTACTGCTTAGGTAGTACTTCAGATGATATATGTTGTGGAATATCTTTGCCGTCATCGGCATGATTGCCACTGCAAAACATTTGGCCAGGTTCACACACGACTTTCTTCACCAATGGTGTTCGAAATGCCATAAGCCTTACGGCCTTATCTACACCTACGGAAGCGATCCCTACGAATATTCGGAGTGGGAAACTAGGAAGTGCCAATATTGCGATAGCCATGAGATACGTGAACTTAATGTCCTTAATGCCGGTCCCTGGACCGATGTTTCTTCTCCATTGCCCGCGAAATAGCGGGCTATATCTTTTCTAAAGTTTCAATCCCTAAAATATATAGACCTTTCTTTAGAACTCTATTTGTTGTCTGTATCAACACCAATCTTGCCTTCTGACGACTAGCGTCCAAATCATCTAAGACTCTCACTTTTTCATAGAATTGATTGGCTAAGGAAGCTAATTCATAGACATAAAGGCTTAATCGGTTCGGGGAAATATGGTTCCTGCTTTCCTTAATGACATCTGAAAATTCCAAGATCTTTTTTATAACCGCCAGCTCTTCTCCTTTATCAAGCTTAGAAACATCGGCTCCCGAGGTATCTTCCGAAGATTTCAAAAGAATATTATTCAATCTAGCATAAGTGTATTGCAGATAAACTCCTGAGTCTCCTTTCACTGAGAGCGAGGAGTCAAAATCGAAGATAATATCTTGGCCAGGGCTTTGTTTGAGGATAGAATACTTAATAGCTCCGATGGTAATTTTCTCATCCGGTTCAGGGCCCGATTTTTCTTTCAACTTTTCCATGGTCTCTTTAATCAGCCATTCGGCGGTGATGACATCCCCGGTCCGAGAAGACATTTTGCCGGTTGCCAATCTCATCATGCCGTGGCCAACATGCTTCGTCTTTTCCGCCACTTCGGGCATCACTAACTCCATGACCTTTAAAAGGACCTTGAAATATTCATTTATTTCATTGCCGGTAACGATTAATGAAAGATCCAGAGAATGCTCATCAAACTTTTTTTTGTTAAGCCCCAATTCCTTAGCCTCATAAGTTGGAAGCCCCTGGGAATTAATGAAGACTCGTGTATGCAAACCATGCTCATCCCCTTTAAATACAATCGCTCCATCACTTTCAGTAAAAACTTCAGGATGTTTTTTAACTATTTCGGTCCCAGCCGGACCTGCTTCGCTTTCAAAGAAATAGTGGTCAAATTTGGTGCCTAGTCTTTTGTAAATTGTTTCAAAATATTCAAGGCTCCATTTTTTTCCTAGGTCGTATAGGACTTCTATTTCTGGATCACTTTTTTCGTATATAGCCTTATTAATTCTATCAAGTTCTCCTTTTTCTATGAGATCATTCCTTTTATCGATTATCGACTCGTCAAGGCCAAAGTCATTTATTTTTAACCAAGCAAATGACTCCGCACTGCCTAGAGCATAACACTGGCCAAGGAAGTTAACTTTCTCTAATAAACTTTCCTTAGGATTTATACCTTCCGCTTTTAAAATAATCCATCCCAAGATTGCCTTAGCCACATGGAGTCCCACATCACCTTGGTAGTTCACACGGAGCGTTTTAGCTCCTGAAGCCTCATAGATCCGGGCGATTGATTCACCGATGGCATTGCTCATCAAGTGGCCGATATGGAAAAGCTTGAAGGGATTGGGGTCAGTATATTCGACCATCACCTTTTGGCCCTTAAAGTCTTGGTTGCAGCCGTAATCCTTTTCTTTGGATACTTCCAGAATTATTCTTTGTAGAAAGGAAGGCTGGAAATAGAAGTTAATGAAACCAGGGTTAGCAAATTCGATCTTTTCAAATCTTCCAGAAAACCAGTCATCTTCTTTTAGTTTTTTGATTATATCTTCAGCCACCTCTTTAGGATTCTTTTTCTCTTTTTTAGCCAAGACGAAAGCGGCGTTAATGGAGTAGTCGCCTAACTCAGGATTGGGCGGAATAAGAACTTCAAAATCTATGCCTTTGATGTATTCACTGACTTTAGATTTCAGGTCGGTCTTAAACATGTGGGTTAAATATATCAGTTGCCCTTGTTTCCAACAACCGTTCTAGGATATGCCCATTACAATGTTTCAGAAGCCCTTTATATGATTGGTAAGATTTGCTGTCTGCTTTTCTGAACATTCTTTTCTTTGTCTTTGTTCTCAATGTTTTATGGTAAGGCAGAACAACATATCCTAGAAAATCTATCCCTTGTCTGTATTTTCTGACTAATATTTTATCCTGGTGGATTTTTAGTTTTAAATAATTGTGGAGAAAGTATTCAATCTCACGAATAACATCGTCAGAATATCTAACTATAATAAAATCATCACAATATCTAACATAAAATCTTATCTTCAGAATATGTTTAACAAACTGATCAAGGCCATTAAGATAGATGTTCGCGAATAACTGACTTGTAACATTGCCGATAGGAAGCCCTACTCCTGTCTCACTATTGAAGCTATCAATAAGAGTTTTTGTAAGCCAAAGGACATTTTGATCGCTGATCTTCTTCTGAATGACTCCGAAAAGTATCGAATGATCGATTGAATCAAAAAACTTTTTTATATCACATTTTACTATGTAAACATTTTTGGAGTTATTACAACTTGCCCTATCAAGAAAGACTTTTAGGCGATTGATCGCCCGATGGGCCCCTTTTTCTAAGCGGCATGAATACGAATCATATATAAAACTTTTCTCAAATATTGGAGAGAGTATCCTGAATATGGCGTGATGCAAGACACGATCCCTGACGCATGCCTTGTGGATATGCCTTAATTTCGGATCGGAGATATAGAAAGAGGTATATGGAGAATGATGATAGGTTTTACTTTTCAGCTCTTCGTGAAGCTGGAACAGATTATCCTCCAATCGTAAAGCAAATTGCTGAATATCTATCTTTTTCATTTTACCTCGCTTGAATTCTTTCCAGGCAAGGAATAAATTGTGAGGAGAAATGATCAAACTAAACAAATCATGACCATTAAGCCCCCCCCCCCACGCTGCCATACCTCTTGTCCATAGTATTTCTGAGTTATACAAGAAAATCTACCATCTCGGTTCAAAACTATCAAAACGAGACAAACTCGGGATACATTCAAAAATTGAAAATATATCTCTAGAGATTCTGAATCTTCTTCTGGAAGCTTCCTTTCGAAGCAAAGATTCAAAATTGGAACCGCTTACAGAGGCTCGTATAAAGACGGAAGCCCTTAAGAGATTAATTAGGATTGAAAATGAATTATTCATCATTTCCGATGAAATCTATTTAGACATCGAGACTGATCTTCAATCAATATCAAAGATGATAAATGGGTGGATCAAATACCTCACACAAGAAAGCCCGCGTTAGCGGGCATCTTGCTGAAACTTCTGACGGGCCCGGAGGTTGTTATTGTGATTGTCGACATTGTACCAGTTCACGTGAAGCTTGCCGTCGTTCCAGTTGACGTTCGGGACATTGCCATTCGAGTTCCGGGAACCCTATTGCCTGATTCCATCAATTTCACCGAAGACTTCTTACAAAATCTTCTGGGTTTACCGATGACACAGCCGGATTTATTCAGGAAGCAATCTCTTCAGGAGATATCCTCACCAGAATCAGGCAAGCAGTTTCATTGTATAGGCAAATTGTTATCCCCTTAGCGGATCAATTTAAAAGCCGTGATTATTGTATCAAATTTTATTCCATTAGAAAGGGGCCGCGGAGCGGCCCCTGAGGGAACGAGAAAAAAGAAACGAGGGAACCTCTACGCCGCCTTCGGCGTCGAAACTGCCTGACGGGCCCGGAGGTCGTCATGGCGACCGTCGACATGGTACCAGTCCACGCGAAGCCTGCCGTCGTCCCAGCCGACGAGCGGGACATCGCCATCCGAGCTCCGGGAACCCGCACAGAGGGTGACATTCTCGATGTCGAGATGGCCACCGTTGGTCTTCCAGTGGAACCAGAGCTCCAGGAGAAGCCTCTCCAGAAGCGTGTTGCAGTTGGTGCCAGCCTCTTCGAGTTGTTTAGCCGACTTTTTCTTCAGCTCATCGTCGGCTTCGACGCGATCACGGAGCCAGATGACGTAGGCGCCCTTGGCGGTGGTGCGAACATCATTCTTCTTGGGCACCACATCGTTCAAGCTCTCTGGTGTGTACTTGTCGGCCGGAAAGAGCTCGGCGCACTTGTCGTACGCCTGCTGGACTGTGATGCCCATGGCGACTGCGACGCCCCAGTTGAAGCCAGGCCTCGTGGGCGGCAGGTCGACTGCGGTCAGGTCGATGTTCTGACCAAGGACATCCCGGTAGAACTTCGTCCAATCGGCGAGAAACGCCGCGGTGTCGAGGCCGGAGGCATAGGTGACGCCACCGTTAGACTGCCCCGAGACGCTCACCTTGCGGTCTCTCTCGACAAGAACCAAGTCACCGGACATGAAGAGCTTCGCTCGCTCTTCACTGCCGATTTTGTCTCCGACGTCACGAATCTGTCTTAGTGTAAGATCTTCGAACGTTGACATATACACTCCTTCCCGCGCTACGCAGGAGGATTTTGGGCGCGCTACGCGCCAGTTAAGGAACCAGTGCCATTTTGGCACTACCTAAATATTATACCACAAAAGATGCCTAATTGTAAATATCTCGTATCTATACTTGATCCTAAACCGCCACAGCTTTTCCTTCCAAGGACCGGCATATTCCTCCTAACTAAATATTTCCCGATCAAATCTTTAGCCACCCTTACTGTTTTTCTATTGTAAAATTCTCTAGCCAAAGGCATAATAGAAGGAAATACTAACATGAATTCAAAAGAATACGATAAATTAGCTATTGAATCAGTCAAACAAATATCACCAGCTGTAGTCAGCGTGGTTATTTCTAAATACCTGCCCAAAATGAAATCCGCCGCCCCTTCACCTTTCCCCTTCCCTTTCATGTTTGGCCCGGATAATGGCGAGAAAGAAAAGACCAGGGTCGGTGGTGGGTCAGGCTTCATTGTTCACCCGGAAGGCTTAGTCTTAACTAACAAGCATGTAGTCTTTGACCCGGAAGCCGAATATATGGTCGTAACTGAAGACTTCAAAGAATATCCGGCCAGGGTAGTGTCTAGAGACCCCATTAATGATATCGCGGTATTAAAAATAAATGGAACTAAATTACCCATCGTTCAATTAGGCAATTCCAGTAAAATCGAATTAGGCCAGACGGTTATTGCCATCGGCAACGCCTTGGGCATGTTCACTAATACCGTCTCTAAGGGCATTGTCTCCGGTCTTTCCAGAACCATCTCCGCTTCTTTAGGCTCAGGCGGAGAAACTGAGCATCTAAGAGGAGTCTTACAAACTGATGTAGCCATCAACCAAGGCAACTCCGGCGGACCCCTTATAACCTTAGACGGCGAAGCCATCGGTATTAATACCGCTATTATCTATGGCGCTCAGAATATTGGCTTTGCTATCCCGATTAACTGGGCCAAGCAAGACCTTGAAGATATTATTAAGCACGGCAGAATCATTAAGCCTTTCCTAGGCCTTTTATATCTGATGCTTAATGAAAAGATTAAGAATCAATATGGCTTGCCAGTTGATCATGGAGCTTTAGTGATCCGGGAAAGTCATGTCCCCAATTCCGTGGCTGTAGTACCAGGCTCCCCGGCGGATAAGGCGGGGATGAAAGAAAATGACATCATTACCGCCATTGATGGCGAGGAATTAAAATCAGATCACGATCTCAGAGACATTCTCCAGAAACACCCTATTGGCAAAGAGCTTTCCTTTACTTTGCTTCGCCAAGGCAAAGAGATAAAGACAAAAGTTATCCTAGAAGAGAGGAAGTAGTTGCTCCCGAATCTCAAAACTGATATATAGAGGGTAGTCCCTTAAAACCCATGTTTACAAAGTTTATTTCGTGGTTTTTTCCTCTGGTTCTTATTACCATTGTATCTATCATGATTGCCGGTCAGCTTGGCTGGCTTAACTATGCCATATACCACTTCAACCAAAAACCAGAGGTGGTTAGTTCTCTGGATCCAAAAAGTAAATTCCGGGTTGAGCAACTATGGGGAGCCGAAGCTGCTCGCCAAAGATTAACCGGCAACCTCGGTTTTTCCTTCAGCCAAGAATACTTTTCTGTGTCCTACACATCCTGGCATGATGAAAAGCATCTTTACTACCGCTTTGCAAACGAGAGTAATCAAACCATATACATCCGATCCTACCTCTCAGTTAATCTTTTTGGGGTAGCCGCACGGGATATGCAAAAAGGAGAAAATATTTGGGTTATCCAGCCCTATCAGGGCAAGGTAGCCTACCGTGCCTATAACTTTCAGCTATGCAAAACAGCTGTTACATGTATTGGTTCAGGATTTTTGAATCTAGAATCTGCTCACCTAGCAACAGCAGGTGGGTTCTAGAGCCTCTTCGGAGGCTTTTTAGATTGAAATGTATACACACTTTACTTTCTATGTATATATGGTATAATTAAGAGGCTAGTTTAACCTTAACAAGGAGCGGACATGAGACACCTCGTCGTCCTCGTCGCGGTTCTGGCTGTTGTCTCCGGCGCTTGCGCCGGTGTAAATGACATGGCCGAACCGGGCAGCGTCATTGTGCTTGCCAAGGCCCACGAATTCGATGTCGGAAACAGCGACGGCATCAAATGCAGTCCATTGGCGATCACGGGCAAGCTGTTCCAGCCTATGTACAAGTTCGGCGACAGCTACACGATGCCGAGCGGCACGGTGGTGAGGGTCGCCAACAAATCCGACGACGTCGTTGTCGTCGAAATCGAGACGGTGCTCTGCGAAGGCCGATTTCGCTCGGCGCTCTCGAAGAAGGAGTACGTCGAAATGGCCGAGGCCTATGTCAGGCTGACTGGCAAGACGTGGGCGGAGTTACAGGCCGAGACCCAGCGGAAGGAGAAAGAAAAGAATCTCCTCCGAAAGACGGAGGCCCAACAGAAAAAGAGCTGAGAAGCTCAGGCCCATGAGGTGGGCCAATAATGAAAGAGCTGCAACGAACGCCGACACTTCTCGTAATCGTCATCACGGTCATTA
>DATDZX010000023.1:0-2932 GCA_036516715.1 Minisyncoccota bacterium
TGATCCTGCAATTGCGAAAAATATTCCTAATGTCATCTGTATGGGATTAGCCTAGAGCGGGTGAAGGGGATCGAACCCTCGTACCTGACTTGGCAAGCCAGTTCACTACCACTGTGATACACCCGCGAATTATAGGGTATATTATATCAAAATTTAACCCTTAAGCAAGATGGCCATACTTAGAGTTAAGGAAGTTTTGGTATAGATGAGTCCACTTCAAAATCTTTTCCTTTAGCTTGCGACTAAAGACATTGATATTGCAAACCCCATAAGAAAGTCTCTTGGTCGGATGACGACCTTTTATATATACAGTTTTTTTAAATTGTTCCAACGAAATTCCAGTTGATTTAGACCAGAAGTTTTTCTGGATATTATCAATGAGATCAGGATAAAGTAGGAGACTTAGGAATATTTTTTCTTTCGGAACAGCCAATGGTCCCAGCAAGAACAAGTAAAATATCTTAATCATATTTGGATCGCTGTTTGCTAAGCGGACAATACCATTCCTTAATACTTTGTCACCCTCCCCCCAATACAACATTAGCCCCGCTAAAAATAAGAAATCTTTTTTTAACTTTGGAAATTCTCTAATAGCCTCTTCTTGACACTCACTGTGCCATTTGGCCCACCGCTCCTTATTTGATTTTGATATCGCTGCCAGCTTTTCGGGAAAGGAAAAGGATTGCAAAGCTCCTAGTTTGTCTCTGATTTCCTGAGACCAGGGCTCGTGTCCAAACCAACTAGCTAGAGTCCCAATAGGAATATCAAGTTCTCTCTTGATTTGCTTATAACTCATACCAGCCCTACGCAATTGTGTTGCTTTTTCCTTGTCTTTACGCATGTGTTGATAATTAATCGTCTTCCTGTTTCGATTGTTAGCTTTATTATAACAAAAGGGTTCAGGTTTTGTTGGTAATATTGTTGACAACTTTAAAATAAAAAGACTTTTGAAGTCTTTTTATTCTGGTGCCGGAGGGCAGAATCGAACTGCCTTCAAACGCTCTTCAGGCGCTTGCTTTACCATTAAGCTACTCCGGCTTGGTATTACTACTTATTCAATACTTTTCCCTTGAACCAGGAACAAGAAGTCAATGATATTTTTCCGGTCGTCAGAATGATAGATTATACTATCATTCGTCTTCCGTCTAACAGTAATTGAAATTATTTTACCCTTAGCATTTTCTCCTGTTTCCAGTTCTCCGGTCTGGTCACTAAGCATTTTGGCGGCCTTCTCTAGAGCTCGATGATCTTTCTGCTCAAACAAAATAGAATCCAGGCTGTTTGGGTTTCTTAATTTAGGGTTGTCCTTCTCAATGTCTACTGGCCTAATGTTTTCTTTTTCATGTTTCATGGTGCGCGCTGTAGGGATTGAGCCTACGACCTCCTTTACGTCAAAAAGGCGCTCTACCACTGAGCTAAGCGCGCAGCTTTCCTATTGAAGAGTTCTTGCTATTCCGCAGAATAAATCAGAGCCCCTTCTTTTGTTTTCTGGGAAAGCTTGATGGCGACCTCATTTCCTTTTTTGCCTGAATTAACAGCCTCATGGTCAACCTGGATTGATTCGACTGAGTCTTCAAATTCGGCATCACCCTTTTTAACTTTTATTTTGTCGCCAACCTTGAGATTGCCACTCAATTTCACTACAGCCACACCCGCCTTATCGTACCAATGAATTACTTTTCCAATTTCTTTTTCTGCCATGGTTTTAAATTATTCTAATTTTTTTCTTCGACCCCTTCTTGGTGAAGGCCTGATTCCCTACTGGTGCGCGGGAGAGGATTTGAACCTCCACGCCTTACGGCACATCCACCTCAAGGATGCGAGTCTGCCAATTTCTCCACCCGCGCGCTACTCCGTGGCCTCTTGAGATTCTTTGGTAACTTCTTTCTGTTCGGCCTTAGTCTTTCTCTTAATTTCTCGAGAAGACTTTTCTCTGAGATAATAAAGCTTTGCTTTTCTAGCCGTAGTTCTCCGAACTATCTGTACCTTGTCAATCGTAGGCAAAAAGACTGGAAAGGTCTTTTCAACGCCAATCCCTTCAGCCACCTTTCTGACGGTAATAGTGCCGCCAGGTTCGGCGCCATGCTTTCTGGCAATGACCATGCCTTCAAAAGCTTGGACTCTAGTCTTCTCACCTTCTTTTATTTTCTGGAATACTTTGATGGTCCAGCCAGGCTTAACCCCGACGAATTTGTCGGCAAAACCTGTTTGATTGTGGAAATGGATAACTTTGTTCATTAGGATTTAGTTTTAATATTCTACCGCATATTCCAAGACTATTCAAGGGTCTTTAGAAATGAATCAAGATCTTCGGGTATATCGGTTTCAAGGGTCAAAGCCTTGCCGTCAGGAGCGGAAAAGGAAAGCTTGGTAGCGTGAAGAAAAAGTCTAGGGACTTTTGTTTCCTTCAAGCCATATATGGGGTCGCCGACGATAGGGCAGCCGATAGATTTGAGGTGGACCCGTATCTGATGGGTCCGGCCAGTTTTGGGAGTTACCTCTAGTAAGGAATATTTTTTATATTTTTTAACGACTTTATACTCCGTTACCGCCTCTTTGCCATCTATGAGCTTCTTCCCTATAAGTTGGGTGGTTCTTTTCATTCCAATCCGGCCCAAAGGGGCATTGATTGTGCCGGAGGTGTCTTTGGGGTGGCCCATAACAAGAGCCAGGTAAGTCTTTTGGATGGATCGGGACTGGAATAGGTTTTTAAAATATTCAAACGATTCAATATTTTTTGCGATGATGACAAGGCCGGAGGTGTCCTTATCTAACCTGTGGACTATACCGTGACGGGGAAAAGGGGAGCCGGAAGCGTCAAACGGTTCCCCAACGTTCCTTAGTTCCGGATAGTTCTGATTAACCCAATCAGAAAGGCTGGGCTGTTTGTCATCAATATTCTTAGGGTGAGTAATGATCCCCGCCGGCTTAT
>DATDZX010000024.1:0-13521 GCA_036516715.1 Minisyncoccota bacterium
CAACTTGCCTCCATGAAGTTGGAATCGCTAGTAATCGCAGATCAGAATGCTGCTGTGAATACGTTCTCGAATTTTGCACTCACAATGAAAGCGCCTGGCAGGTTATTTTTCTAAATGGTTAAAATCCATTCCTCAAATTCGCTATTTGAGAGTAGCTAAAAACTAGGTCTAGATCGCGAGGTGTAGACCAAAGGAGTTGGAAGCAAACAGCAGCTCTTCTTTAAAAACACTTGAACGACCCATAGTTGGGCAGTGAGGATGGGGAAGTTCAACAAAAGAGTGTGAAGAGATGCTAGGAAAAGAAATATAACTGACCCAGGGAGATCTGATGCAGTAATCAACAAATGGATTTGACGCTGCGTCAGAAGTCAGCTAGACTATAGTAGTATGAGCATTCTTGCTCTATGAAGGGTCTACTCTAATGCTAAGTCCTGAATATATTATCGGATTGGTTGATGGTGAAGGAAGTTTTACTGCCTATGTCCGTAATCCGGACAAAGGTGGTAATGTTAAGCGCCGAGTATATGTTGAGCCGAGGTTTTATATTAAGCTTATCGAGAAGGATAAAGATATTCTCTATAAGTTAAAAGATTATTTCGGCTGCGGTAACGTATATTTCCAGCGCGATAAACGACCTAATCATCAGCAATGCTACCGGTACGAGGTGTTTAATTGGAACGAAATTAGGAACATCATTATCCCTTTCTTCCAAAAACATCCTCTTCGATTTACCTCAAAGAAGCATGACTTCAAAATATTTTGCGATATTATGGAGAGGCTTGAAAAGGGTGAACATCGAACAGATTCGGGTCTTAAAAATCTTTGTAAAATTAAAGCTAAGATGCACTAAGAGCTCGTCGTGTGCGGGAAATCCGCAGGCACGACTCCGACGATTCTGTCGGGGAGCCGACCCATATAAAACATAAGGGGTGTCGGCTTGGGAACGTCAATTCTGAAATCCCAGAAAACATTTGCCCGTCAACTCAGGGGAGCCAGGAATACCTGAAGATCCCACTTTGTGGGAGCCACGGTAGGCTTGGTAACAAAGAGTAAGTCGTAACAAGGCATCGCTAGCGGAAGCTGGCGATGGATCACCTCCTTTCTATTTTTGCGATTGTGTCTAAACACAATACAGAATAGAAATATATAAGTGGTTGATAGAGCGTAGGCACTGTTTGTTTGTCGATAGACGAACCAGTGCTTGCACTCTGCCTGGTCCGAAGGCTAAATCGGAGTTTAATGCCATGGTGTAAACACAAACATCCATGGAGTTGGTTAGCTATACTAAGTCGGTAATACAAAAGCGCCCCTTATGGGCGCTTTTGTAAACGGCTCAAACATCGTGCTTGAGCCGTTTAGGGACTTAACTGATTTTTAAATACATCGTATACTGAGATTAGATGATATTTCCTTTTGGCTTAGATCTTGCATTTACGGTAAGCCCTTTGCTCCTTTGGATTGTTTTTGCTGTGCTTTGTATATTCTACGGCGTCATGTCTATGATTTTCATGTATCATTGGAATAAGCATGGCCACGGGAAGATCTTGTTTGTCCGCTCTGTCTATTTCGTCGTTACGATCTCCCTGTTAGCCCTTATTGCTATCCTCATTCTCCTTTACTCACAATCAATATGATCATTGATCTTCAAGCAGGCGAATATGTAATCAAGGAAATCAGGAAGCATTGGTTCTATTTAGTTTTAAAAGCCTTCGGCCTCTTTTTCGCTTGTGTCCTTCTGGTGGGCATTGTCTATGGGATAATGAATTATGTTTCTGATCTTTTAGTGGTTCAAGGCGATTCTGGCTACCTCTATCTTTTCTTGCTAGCCGTCCTTATCTTCCTAGCCTGGCTTTCATTCTTCGCTTTCTTCACTAAGTATTACCTCGACTATTGGATCATTACGAATAGAAGGATAATTGATATGGATTTAATCGGATTCTTCCATGAGAATATTTCAACCGTCCATATGCACGATATCGAGGATATAGAGATCGAGAAAAAAGGCCTCTTCCAAACCTTGATTGGCTTCGGCTCATTGAGTCTTCAATCGGCTGGTGCTATTCGGACATTTTTCATCCGGGATGTTCCCAATCCAGACAAGCTCAAAGATGAGATCTTTAAACTCCATGAAGTAGCCATGGAAGAGCCTCACAAAGTTATTATATCCAACCCTACTTAATCTGGTAGCTGATTGAGACGGTAATAATAACCTCGTTTTCGCCTTGAGGGATGGAAGGTCCACCTCCGCCCATACCCCCTCGTTCCATACCAACCTTGTCGTATACAGGAATAGGCCAACCAGAGTTATTTTCACTGTAACTTACAATCTTGCCCAACTTAATGCCGACTTGGTCTTCGAGTTCCTCAGCTTTTTTCTTGGCATCTTCAACCGCTTGTTTCCTGGCTTCAGCTTGGACCTTGTCCATGTTCTCTATTCTTAACCCTAGGTTGCTGACTTGATTAGCTCCAGCCGAAGTGGCGCCGTCTAAAATCGTGCTTACTTTTTCAAGGTCTCGCACTTTGACTTCAAATGACTGAACGGCTTGGTAACTCTGGATGCTAGTAATTCCCGTTGGAGAATATTTGTATTGGGGATAGATATTATACCCCGTCGTTTTAACATCTTTATCTTCAATGCCCTGGGATTTTAAGAACTTAACTACGGCTTGGGATTTCGGAGAATTCTTATCCTGGGCTTCTTTTGACGTCGCGCCATCGGTAATAATGGATAGAGAAATGAAAGCGATGTCGGGTTTGGCTGTTGCCTTCCCTTCGCCACTGAAGGTAACAGTGTTGGTGGTAACAGCTGTATCCGCCGCTCGGCCCATCAAGACAAGGACGTAAAGAGACAAAATAGCCAAGAGAATCGTTGAGACCCAAATGAGAGGTTTGTAGTTATTCATGTTTTTATGTTATTTTCTCCCAATATATCATGCCTTCAATAAAAAAAGAAATATATCTAATTTTAGATAATATCCGAAGCCGGGAGAATGTTGGCTCTATCTTTAGGACGGCTGATGGAGCGGGGGTCTCTAAGATATATCTCTGTGGTATTACGCCTTGTCCGCCGCACCCGAAAATATCAAAGACGGCGCTAGGGGCGGAGACCCATATCTTTTGGGAATATGCCAGAGATACATGGCGGGTTATTGATAGATTTAAAAAAGAAGGAGTCCAGACTGTGGCTTTGGAACAAAGCTCAAAAAGTAAGAATATATTTAAACAAAAATTTTCTTTCCCTTTAGCTTTAATCTTGGGGAATGAAGTCACTGGCCTCTCTCCTAATATTCTTCAGAGAGCGGAAAAAGTAGCGGCCATACCGACGTATGGCCGAAAGGAAAGCCTGAACGTTTCAGTGGCTTGTGGAATAGCAGTCTATCATATTAGGCTGGGGCACAATTATCGCGCCGAATCGTGATCGGTATTCTGTATCTCCTGATTCTCTTATATGGACCGTGATTCCGGATTGATGGCAAATATAGCAGAGGCTCCAGTGGATGCCCACTATGTTTGCCTTCACTTCGATAATGCGACCGCACATGGCGCAGGGGATACCATCGGTAAAAGACATGGTCTCCCAATCTCCTGAAAGAAGCGTTAATTCATGATTGCCAGAAGTATCCGTCGATTCATCAAAGGCCATATATGTTGATGGTGCTGAGAACAGCATATCAAAATTCTGATATGCTGATAAGGAGAGTTGCGGATGGTAATTCTGTATCACATTGTTAAGCCACATGAAAATACCGACTAAATCAATTGAGCGATCCTTTTTTAATTCCGGTTTTAGCCGGGTCATAGGGGTGGATGAAGTTGGTATCGGCTGCTTGGCCGGTCCAGTCGTAGTTTGCGCCATCTCCTTTTCTCCCGCCCTCTATCTTAAACCTTCAAAGAAGCTTTCCTGGATAAGGGACTCAAAGCTTCTCTCTGAAGAAAAAAGGAATGAGTTTGCCCGGATCCTTATGGGCCAAGCCGGGATTAAATATTCGATCTGTTACTCATACCCCAAGACAATCGATAAGGTGAATATATATTGGGCGGCCAGGAAAGCTATGAAAAGGGCTGTTCTGAATCTCAAAGAAAAAAATGCCATTATCTTGGTTGATGGCAACCTTCCCATTCAGAATCTTTCAATGCCCCAGAAAGCCGTTATCAAAGGAGATCGGAAAGTATTTGCCATTGCTTGCGCTTCTGTTCTGGCCAAAGTCTTCAGAGATAGAATGATGAAAAAATACGCTAAAAAATATCCCGGCTATGGCTTTGAGGTCCATAAAGGTTACGCCACCAAATATCATTATGTGCAGCTAGCTTCTCTTGGTCCGTCAAAGATTCACCGGGGATCATTTCGGCTCTCATAGTTTGTCCACGTTTTAATTGGTGGGAAAGACAGGTTTTGATAGAATATATCCATGGCTAAGATAGCGATTAACGGCTTTGGCAGGATAGGGAGAGCTTTCTTTAAGCTTGCGATTGAGAAGCCTGAATTAAACATTGTCGCGGTCAACGATCTTGGCGATATCAATAACCTCATTTATCTTTTTAAATATGATTCCGTCTATGGGCGGTATGGCAAAGAAACCTCCGTTGTTTCTGAAGCCTCTAAACAGTATCTGAAAGTTGGGGATTCAAAATCCGTTTTTCTTCAAGAGAAAGATCCGGCAAATCTGCCCTGGGAAGCTCTTAATGTTGATATTGTGGTAGAGGCGACGGGCATGTTTGAAAGCTTTGAAAAAGCCTCCATTCATATTCGAGCCGGGTCTAAGCGCGTTGTCTTAACCGCTCCAGCCAAAGATAGCGATAGCCCAGAGGCTAAGACGGTCTTGATGGGGGTGAATGAAGCTGACCTAAAAACCTGCTCCATTTCTTCGAATGGTTCTTGTACTACCAACTCCGCTTCCCCCATTCTTCAGATTCTTTCTGAAAAGGTTGGCGTCAAGAAAGCCTTTCTTAATACTACCCATGGATATACCGCCACCCAGAATCTAGTTGACGGACCGGTGAAAGGGCTAGACCTTAGGAGAGGGAGGGCGGCAGCAATCAATATTGTGCCCTCATATACCGGGGCGGCGATAGCCGTCGGCCGGGCTGTGAAAGCGGTGGAGAATAAATTTGATGGGGTATCGATGCGGGTGCCCATCATAACCGGATCACTCTCGGCTATAACTTTTGTTTCTGAAAGACCTACTTCAGGTGAAGAAATTAATTCAATATTATCTGAAGCGGCCAAAGAACCTCGGTGGCAGGGGATATTTAAAGTAACCAATGATCCGATCGTATCTTCTGATATCGTCGGCGATTCTTACGCTGCTATCGCTGACCTGAGTTTAACTCGAGTGGTTGATGGGGATTTATGCAGTGTGTATTCCTGGTATGATAACGAATATGGATATACGAATAGTTTGGTGAAGCACGTTTTAAAAATCGTGGAAGGGATGAAATAAAAAGCTCCCCATGCAGGCGGGGGAGCCACGTCCGGTTGTGATGGCCCTCTTTTAGACCGGCCGGGTTGCCATGATGGCATCCGGGCCGGAATGAAGCCCAGCCTAGCGCCTGCATTGGGGGTTTAACTCCTCCTCAGTGGAATGATAGGAGACTCCCTCCCCAGCTCTGCTTCCACGGGACGGCAAGGGACATCGAGCTTAAGAACAAAAGCATCATATATTATCAATAATTTACTGTCAAATGCCTAATATCCATGAAGATAAAGTTCAAGAGTTAGAGATAAAGGCTAACGAAGCCCGCGAGCTTTTAATTGAAATGCTGACCGAAGCCAAATCTGGCCATACGGCCGGCCCTTTAGGCACGGCCGATATCTTCACCGCCTTGTATTTCCATGTCTTAAACCATGATCCCAAAAATCCCTATTGGGAAGAAAGAGATCGGCTGATTCTTTCCAATGGCCATATCTGTCCGATTCGATATGTGCTAATGGCCATGGCTGGATACTTTCCTGTTGAAGAGCTAAAAACTTTAAGAAAGTTCGGTTCCCGTCTTCAAGGCCATCCAGAAAGAGAGAGATTGCCCGGAGTTGAAACTACATCTGGTCCCTTAGGTTCCGGTTTAGGCCAGGCCTGCGGCATGGCCTATGCTGCTAGAATGGATAAGAAAAAATTCAGGATATTCTGTATTCTTTCAGATGGTGAGCATGATGCCGGTAACCTCTGGGAATCAGCCATGTTTGCTGGTAAGAGCAAGTTGAATAATTTGACGGCCATTGTTGATCGCAATAACATTCAGATTGACGGCATGACCGAAAATGTGATGCCACTGGAATCATTAAAAGCAAAATATGAAGCTTTTAATTGGCATGTCTTAGAGGTAGACGGGCATAATATCGAGCAATTTGTGGATGCAACAGAAGAAGCCAAGGCGATCTATGAGAAGCCGACAGTAATCATCGCCCATACGATTCCGGGAAAGGGAGTCAGGGAAATTGAATTTGATTTTAACTGGCATGGCAAACCCCCAACGGCTGAGGAAGCTCAGCAGTTCATGGCAGAGTTAAGGACTCTGAAGGGGAATATACAATCAGAACATCAATAGAAGGGAGGTTGATGAATTAATATGAACAAATGTAATTGCAAACACCATGGGATATCAAAACTGATATCAGTTTTGCTTTGGATCGGCGTCATTCTTTTCGCCTGGGCGGCTTTCGCGGGGAGCGATGTCTTTGGCCGATCAGCCGTAGAGTATTTCCAGTATGTAGTTGTTTTGGGCCTTTTAGAATTGGTGGCGATGAGGAGCTGTTCTTGCTGCTGCGGCGATTCATGCTGCGAAGTCTGTCCGGTCAAGAAGCAAGTCTAAATTCTTTGCTGATAGTCCGTCCGAATATCGGGCGGATAAATGAGTATGGAATATTCACCACTACAATTAGCAGATAGTTGCTTGGACAGAGAAAAGGTTGAGATGATCCCAACAAGGGATGGCTATGGCAAAGGTTTGGTTCAGGCTGGCGAGAAAGATGAAAGAGTGGTTGTTCTATGCGCCGACCTGACCGAATCAACCAGATCTCTTTGGTTTAAGGAGAAGTTTCCAGAAAGGTTTATAGAACTGGGAGTGGCTGAACAAAATATGGCGACGGTGGCGGCCGGCATGGCGAACTATGGCAAAATACCATTTATTTCTTCTTACGCCGCTTTCAGTCCGGGCAGGAATAACGAACAGATAAGGACAACGATTTCTTTGAATAACCTGCCGGTTAAGATTGCCGGCGCTCATGCCGGTGTCTCCGTTGGGCCGGATGGAGCCACTCATCAGGCTCTTGAGGACATCGCTCTGATGAGAGTTCAACCAAATATGGTGGTGGTGGTGCCATGCGATGCTCTTGAAGCTCAAAAAGCAACCTTTGAAACGGCCTTTAATGGAAAGCCGACATACATTCGGTTGGGCCGAGAAAAGTCCCCGGTTATCACTAGACTCGATTCGTCTTTTAGCATCGGCAAGGCGAATATATTAAGAGCTTCAGAAAAAAAGGATGTTGCTATAATAGGTTGTGGAATACTATTACACGAAGCCCTTATCGCCGCCGAAGAGCTTAGTAAAGAAGGAGTTGAATGCGTGGTTGTAAATTGCCATACAATAAAACCGATAGATTCAGAATTAATTGTTTCTGTGGCCAAAGACACCGGGGCAGTGGTGACGGTGGAAGAGCATCAAATAGCGGGAGGTCTTGGTTCGGCGATAGCGGAAGTCTTAGCCCAGAACTACCCCGTTCCTCAAGAGTTTGTGGGCATGAGAGATAGATTCGGAGAATCTGGAACGGCTCAGGAATTAATTAAAGCCTTTGGGCTTGGTTCTGAATCCATTAAGGCAGCCGTTAAAAAAGCTATATCCAGGAAGTAACTAAAACAACCCTTATTGGGTTGTTTTAGTTTTCTTTTGGGCGGTTCATAATCTGCTTGAGTTTGGCGAAGTCGAGCTCAAGGAGATTCTTTATCTGGGTATTCTTAAGAGCTAGCGTCGGATGGAAAGTTGGGATTAATTCATACGATCCGAAGTTGAATGTCCGGCCATGGACATTGTCTAAAGGTTGTCTTAAGCCGACACCATTTAAAGCGATCGAGCCTAAGGTAATAACTACCTCGGGGTTAACGCTCTTTATCTCTTCTTTAAGGAAATTAGCATGAGATCTAATCTCCTTAGGAGACAGAGTTTTACCGGTGATGTATTTAACGGCGTTCGTAAAGTAGACTTTCTTTGTATCAATGCCGTTTGATTTAAGGAGCCTATGAATAAGTTTGGCCGAGTGGCCAACTAAAGGCTTCGCTTCTTTTTCTTCATCCGGACCGGGCATTTCGGAGATGATGAGAACTCTGGCGCCTATGGGGCCATCGCCAAAGATGAGGTTCTTATTCTGGAATTTCTTTTTCAAAGCGCGATGAACACGGGCTAAATCTTCCGAGGTTGTTTGTTTCGTGT
Organism: Minisyncoccota bacterium; assembly: GCA_036516715.1. Lineage (GTDB taxonomy): Bacteria > Patescibacteriota > Minisyncoccia > 2-02-FULL-40-12 > GWA2-44-9 > DATDZX01. Next base: position 8,422 of record DATDZX010000024.1, read on the forward strand.
TTTTCATGCCTTGTTATATGCAGAATTGATTGGACTAATGGTACCATATTCCTTGATTTTTGACAAGGGTTTGAGGGATTTTTAAATTTGCCCTCTTGTCATATTTTTGGTAGAATTTTCTAGTGTTTTTGGGCACGTAGTTTAGTGGTAAAACGGGAATCTGATAAGTTCCTGTCCCAAGTTCGATTCTTGGCGTGCCCACTAGAGATACCCGGGCCGTTAGCTCAGTTGGTAGAGCGCCTCATTTGCAATGAGGAGGTCGCCGGTTCAAATCCGGCACGGTCCACCACATTTGATTTGCCGAGCGCTTGATACGGATAGGGATTATATGAGTGTAATTGAGAACGGAAAAAAGAATATTACGCTTTTGTAACTTGCTCGCCTAGCTAAAGCGCTAGGTGTGAGCGAGAGTGAACTCTTGAAATGGAGTAATTTATGATTAAAATTTAATTTTTATCAACGTAAAATAATTTATAAAAACATGATTGTCATTATTATAGAAGTCCTTCTTTCAACAATAAGTTTGTATTTTATAGGAAAAAAAGTTTTCCACTATTTCCATTTCACTAAAAAATCTTTTCTACTCACTTTTATTTATTCCGTTCTTTATTTTCTTGTAATTTATCTGGTCAAGGATACTTATTTGGGCCATGAGGCATTTGGAAAATTTATTCAACAAAGCATTGCTCATGGATCCATTTGGACTTTAACCTTATACCCCATTATTATTGCATTTTCCGAAGAACTTTTTTTCCGTCTTTATTTCAGGAGCGAAAAGATAAATATGTTATTGGCAGCACTAATTTTCACAGTACTACATTGGCGACCAGATTATTTTCCAACTCTCATGTTTCCCGTATTATTTGTATTTGCACTGGTACAATGGTCATTATTGAAGAGAACAAAGAGTCTCTGGTCAGTTGTTATAACACATTTGGTCGCACTCTATTCCCTTCTTTTAATTTACGGATAATATGAACGAAAATATTCACCCCAACATATTAAGGTTAAGAAATACTCTCCTTATAATCTGGCTGACTATTTTAATAGTTATTTTATACACTTATTTTTTCCAACACGATTTTTTTCAATATTATTTAAAAAGTATATTTGCCGCTGGAATAATTGGATATGTATTCTATTTTTTCTTGGGATGTATTCGTGGTTTTACGTTAATTCCCGCGACGTATCTTACTGTTTTTGGCCTATTGTTTTTTCCTCCTATCTATCTTTTTATTCTTACTCTCTTAGGTATATTGATTTCTTCTTTGTTCATATATCATTTTTCAGAATCATTTCATCTTTATAAATTTTTTGAACATAAACACAAAAAAAGTATTGATAAAATCAAGCGAGAAATAAACAAGAACGAATTATTGATTGTTGTTACCTGGAATTTATTACCAATAGTGCCCGCTGATTTAATTGCTTATGTTTGCGGAATATTGAAAACGGATAAGCACAAATTTTTATTAGGTACTTTAATTGGTCAAGGTATTTATTCCGCAATCCTCATATTTCTTGGACATTATATTATTAAAATATTTGTAGTATAATAATGAACCTGCCGTTTTTGAAAATTGAAAAAGGGAGTCCGCATTAGTTTTCAGGGTTCTCCGCAAAATGGGTTCTGACTTTTTCAAACAAACACCACAATTCCGAATTTGAATAGTTTGTAAATGTTTACATCTTGCCTAGATGATGTACCATGAATAATATGGATAGACCAAAGCTTCCAGGTTCTCGTGAATTACTAAAAAAATCTTTTGAGTTGTACAAAAGCAGATTCTGGTCATGTGTTGCCGTCCTTATCCCCCCGGCCGTTGTCTCTATTTTGTTTAGTGCGATATTCAGCGTTACTTTTAAACCGGGCGAATCGCTTCCTGAATTTGGTTTTCTTTTTGTTATCTTTTTAACTGCTTTGATATTAGTCAGCCTCTGGAGCTCAATTGCTTTAATATTGACGATTCAGGCGCCTGAAAAGATGTCATTCAGCGCTGCGTATAACGGGGCCATCAGAAACCTTGGTCCATATGTCTGGCTTGCTTTTCTCGAGGGCTTTATCGCCATGGGTGCCTTTATCCTGTTTGTTGTCCCGGGCATTCTTTTCACTATCTGGTTCAGCCTCGCCTTTTTCGTCCTTCTACAAGAAGGAGACAGGGGTATGAATGCTTTAGTTAAGAGCCGGGAATATGTCAGGGGATATACTGGTGCCGTCTTGGGAAGATATATTGTTATGATCCTAGCCCTTATCGTAGTTGCAATCGTCATCTCCCTGCTATTCATCTGGCTTCCGACAGAAGGGGTGGCCAGTGATATTGTCTCACAGGTCATCACTATTTTACTTGAACCTTGGGCCATTGCTTTTGCCTTCCTGGTCTATCAATCATTAAAAGCAATTAAAGCTGATTTTGTCTTCCAACCAGCCAAGAGCCAGAAAGTTAAATATTTCGTTGTCGCTATTTTAGGCTACGCCTTGATCCCTCTCCTTCTGGTAGGTGTAATTCTAAGCAGTATCAGATAATTGAAGGGCAATCTGAAATATGGTTAAATAGGCTATGCCTAACTCTCTTTTAATTCTTGGTATCGGAGTGGGGACAGCCATTCTGATCATGCTTGGAATTAACTTGTATCTTTTGATTCAGTCTCGTAAAACCAAGCCGGATGAAAGCCAATTGGTCCTCCATCAAAGGATTGATGCCCTTTCCCAGGCCCTCAATGAACAATTAGAGAGGAACCGCCAGGCCTCTGAATCTTCAGTTTTAACAGTCTCTAAACTTCTATCAGATGAATTAGAAAAGCATCGTCAGTCAACTGAGCGGACGACCCTAGCCGTCAGCCAGCAAGTCCAAAGCTTTACCCAGGGCATGACTCAGTTGCATGAGAACGTGAAGCAGATGCATGATTCAGTCAAAGGTATCTCTTCTTTCCAAGATATTTTCAAGTCCCCCAAGCTAAGAGGCCAATGGGGTGAGTCTTCATTAGAAGCGACATTGAACAACTATTTCCCTAGGGATCGGTATTCCCTCCAGCACTATTTTTCATCCGGTGAAGCCGTTGATTGCGCTTTGAAATTGCCTAATGGTCTGTTATTACCCATTGATTCCAAATTTAATTGGGAAAACTTCCAGAAGATGGTCAATGCGGATAATGAGATTCATAAATCAGAATTCAGGACTTCATTCTATAACGATGTTAAAAAGAAGGTTGATGAGATTGCCTCTAAGTATATATTGCCTTCCGAAGGCACCACCGATATGGCATTAATGTATGTCCCGGCTGAGTCGGTATACTATGAAATAGTTTGTAATTTTAAAGATATTGATATCCCTCAGTATGCCTTAAAAAAGAAAGTGATTCTGGTTTCTCCCAATACCCTCTTTCTTTCAATTTCTTCCATTCAGCATTGGCTCAAAGATGTTCAATTCCATCAGCAAACCAAATCCATCATGAAGCGCTTAGACCGTATTATGGCCGATGGAGCCAAATTAGCTGATGATTTCAGAAAACTAGGTAAGCATATCTCTGATGCTAAATCATCATATGATGATTCGGAAAAAAGGCTCTCTTTGATGGTGGATCGGGTCAAGACGGTGATTGAGCTGAGTGAAGAGGAAGAGGTTAAGCAAATTGAAGTGCCGAAGGTATAGAATTTTTCTAATGGCAGAAACACCCAAGACTGAAAAATTCAAAGGCAAATTCAAAGTTGATAAAAATGGTTTTTGCGATTTTGGCCATGTTTCCGAGGTTGAGCTAGATATGCAAGATCAATACGCCAGCCGATATATTAATGGAGCAATTGCGGGATATCCCAAATTAGGAGAAGGACTTAGAATTCTAGGCGATCCTTCCAATTATCACGCCTTGAAAATCCATAAAGACGATATAGACGAATTCGTGAGGCGGGTTAAAGAGTTTAGAAAACTTCATAGATAAAAAGCGAAAACCCCTGCTCAGCGCGATGCTTTGCAGGGGTTCTTGGTCAGGCAGCCAGATATTGAGTCCGCGACTCAATATCTGGCCTCAAACCCACCGGATAGACTTCGACTGCGATCCACGAAGTGCCATCGCAGTCCCAGTCTCTAGTCGCCACGTACTCTTCGATGAGCCAGTGGCGGCCGGTGGTGGGGTGGATGAACGCCGCTAGACGGAGCGGCGCCGGTGCGGCTTCACCGAAGTCGATGTCTCGACCCCGATGAAGCTTCGGACTGTACTTCCACTTCCGATAGAGCTCGATATGGTGAATATCGAGCTTCGTCAGAAGCTTCAGTAGATCCTCGTACCGATCCCAACCGAGGGTCTGGTGGTCCCAACTCACGGGGCACCTCCTCCGCGAAGCGCGGAGCTAGCGGGCAGCTTGATTGCTGCCGGGCTTTTCTAAGTGGCTTCTCGATATACGCCACCCTTTTTATTTGCCCAAGTCGCTAGAGTCCCCAGGGTTTCCACCAGAATTTAAAGAACCTACATATTATATCACATATATCTATATACTGTCAATATACTCAAAATGGCTTGTTATCAACATAATTTCTTGCGTCAAAAACCATCGAAAATGCTATAATTAATGCTAAGAACGCAATAAAATATATATGCGTATGTTTGGAAAGGAGGTGGACCTATGTTTCAGATAGTTGAAGCTTCAGATATCGTCCGAGGGTCTTTGCTTACCCTTTGGTCTGGCGTGGCCTCATTTGTTCCGAATTTTATCGCTGCGGTCATCGTCTTTCTAATTGGTTGGGTCATCGCCGCTTTGTTGGGCCGCTTGGCCTACCATATCGTCAGAGCCTTGCGCGTTGATGGTGCCTTAACGAGGATTGGATTCAGGCAGGCTTGGGAAAAGAGCGGTTTTAAACTCAACACCCCTAAACTTTTCTACGAGTTAGTGAAGTGGTTCTTCATCATCGTTTTCTTGATGGCGGCCACCAACATCCTTCGCCTAGACGAAGTTACTGAATTCCTCCGCACGGTAGTCTTATATATCCCGAATGTCATCGTTGCTGCGATCATTCTTTTGATCGGTATCTTAGTGGCCAAGTTCTTAGAAGGATTGGTGCAGGCGTCTGTCAGAGCGGCGGGATTGGTTTCATCCAATTTCTTAGG
>DATDZX010000025.1:0-3278 GCA_036516715.1 Minisyncoccota bacterium
GTCATTACCTCGAGAAATTATCAGGAGCCCCCGGGAATAGTTTTGTCGGTTTCAAAGTTCCCGGTTCCAACAAACCGAATAACCTTGTAGATGTCGTTTCAGCAGAATTCTGGACGGCGGTTCAATCCGCCCATCTCCACATATGCGCAAGACTCTTCGTAAGAAAATCAGCAGACGATATACCGCTATTTTTGAGTCTGACAAAGAAGCCGGAGGGTTTACTGTAACCATTCCAGCCCTTCCCGGCTGCATCTCGGAAGGTAATACTTTTGAAGAAGCTTTTGAGAATATACGAGAGGCGGCTAGTCTGTACCTGGAAACAATGAAGGGAAAGGAGAAAATTCCTGATGAAGACTCAGGAGTTCTCATTGTTCCCATTCAAGTAAAAGTTTAATTTTTGTGCCGAAGCTTTCCGCTTTAAGCCACCGGCAAGTAATCAGAATCCTTTTATCACTAGGCTTCTCTTTTGTCAGACAAACCGGCGGCCACCGCATGTACCGCAAAGCTTCCGCTGGCATTACTGTCCCGATTCATAACAAAGACCTGAAGAAGGGCACCCTTAGAAGCATCATCAAAGAAACCGGATTAACTGTGAAAGAATTTATGGATTTACTTTGAGCTTCTAAACTATCGCCCGGCTGACCAAACCGATAACCAGAATGCCCAGGAAATTGAATGAAAAAGATAGCGGAATAAAAACATTAAATTTCAATCTTGAAATCCCCATCATGGCGATACCAAGCTCATCTGGCAAAGGAGAAGAGATGATCAAGGCCCCACATAAAACTACAAGCCATTTCAAATACTTATGCTTAAAAACCGATTTAAGCCCTTTATGTTTAGTAAGGTGGATTAGCTCGTCTAAATCATTAGCAACGTGATTTTTAAAAAGATAGAAAATCAATATATCGCCACAGACTGCTCCGATGGCGCCGACAAAGGCAACAGTAAATAGCGGCTCAACCTGGCTTATCTCTCCTAAAGCAACAATGGCTGGAGCAGTAGTAAATACTGAAGTGAAGAAGAGTCCAGCAATAAATGAGCCGACTATCCTAATATTTTCTGAAATTAAAAGAATATTCTCTATTAATTGAAGCTGGGCGATAATGACCGCAACAAGAACACTGAGTAGAAGTACCGATGCATCTTTGATGACGTGGGCCATGCTTTAATTGTAGCATATCAAAATACCGCCCCAAGGGCGGCATTTTGATATCTATCCTCTATCTTAACTGAGCACAGGCAAATCGATGCTCTAATTCCTCGACTGACTTATGGATGATGATCGCAAGCGATCCCTCTCCATTGACTAGCGAATTAAAGCTTACATCCAAGGTTGTGCTTGAACTACCATTAATCAATGGCTCAAGCCGATAAACAACTTCTTGGGCTGAAGAACATACACCTCGATAGATATAGGCGGGCTGACCGATACCGGCGGGCGCGCCGACAACATTAAATGACACTACTGCCCGGCCGTTGGCATCCACAGTAATAGCCACGACTCCTGATTCGCCTGAGCTATTCAGTTGATTGACCGTTCTGAATACTGGCGCTGGTGTTGGAGTTGGCGTTGCTTGAACTCTCGCAATCGGTGGACTGATTGGTTCCTGGGCTTCAGGAGTTGCCGTTGGCATCGGACTTATCTCATCTTCTTGGCCTCCAGCATCCGGCTCAAGAGCGGTTAAGGGTGTGTTTTCAACTTCAGTAACTTGCTCCTCAAGCGACCCATTGTTGGCCCAAAACCAGACACCGCCAACGATAAGGGCTGCCACAAGGAGTGATAGAAAAATTTTCATAGGTGAAGAATAAATGAATTATTTTTTGTTATCGACCTCATACTTACTAGGACGTTATGATCATCTCTCAGTTACATGAAGAAAGCGTAAAGTTGTTGACTCTGTGGCCTCCTTTCCATAACATGGAGCAAGCTCCTAAAAGATATGGACCAAAGGCGGGCAACAATCATCCCTTTCCCGACTCAAAAGAGTTTTGGAATCATTAAGATCAGATTCTTTTCGGCCGCAATATTCACCTTCATCCTTGCTGCCGCCTCTTTTTCCATTGTTATCGAACAAATCATTCAATTACCCGAATATCTGGCCATATTTCTTTTCGACCTGGCAATGGTGGTCGCGACAGCTCTGATTGTTTCTTTCTTTGACCCAACCTAAAGCCAAGGCCCGCGATGAGCGGGCCTTTTCCTACGCGGTCGTTATCTTTGTCCGGATCTGGTTGCGCACCCGCTCAAAGTCTTCAGGATGCTCCTTCCGGATGTGATCCGTGGCAAGGCGAGTCACTTCGTCTTCGTCATTGCCACTGGCCACATGATCACAATCAATACCTAGGTCCCGATCGGATATTTTTTTCATGGTAGTTAAAGGTAATTACCAATACAATTCGACCAGAATTTAAGTATCCCAAGCCACTATGAAAATTAAATTAACTAATTAGGGTCTTAAATCTTTCTGGCTCCTCTATCTGGCAATGGATGGTTTCGCCTGTGGTGGCCGTTTGGAATACAAGATCAATGGCGCAAAGCATAATACCGTCTTTGAACGACGCCTTAGCACCATACTTACCATCACCAGCGATGGGGTGGCCGATGGCGGCCATTTGCGCTCGGATCTGGTGGAACCGCCCCGTCACCAGCTCTATCTCAATCTTTGTATATATATCATTAGATGCCAAAACCTTGTAACGAAGAACGGCTTCATCTCCTTCTTTAGAGATATATGCTTTTTTCTTCTCCTCATCCTTCAAAAGAAAATGCCTTAATTCTCCTTGGAGGGGAGAAACTTTTCCCTCCACGATTGCTAGGTATGTTTTCCGTATTTTTCTTTCCCGGACTTGGGCCGAGATGCGGGCGGCGCCTTTGCTTGTTTTAGCCAAAAGAACGACTCCCTCTACCGGCTGGTCCAGGCGCTGGACAATGCCCAGAAAAACCTTTCCCGGTTTCTTGTACTTCTTTTTAAGATATTGCTTCACCTCATCCAAAAGATTAGGTTCGCCCGGCTTACCTGGTTCCATTGGCATTCCCGCCTTTTTATGGACGACGATGACATGATTGTCTTCATAGAGGATTTCCATTAACAAAACTGTCGCATATCTGATGCTAGATGAAAAGAGCTCCCGAAGGAGCTCTTTTTACTTGTATATGACTTGGTCTTCGTCTTCTTGAGCATGGGCCACTTGAACTGGGTGACTAATGAATAGCAGTTTTACGATTGCCCAGGCCAAGAACCAGTATGCGAACATGGCTAGAAAGGTCGCCCATT
>DATDZX010000026.1:0-20215 GCA_036516715.1 Minisyncoccota bacterium
GCCGAGGGAGTGACGGAAGATAGCCATGAAATCCGACTCGCCGTTTGTTGCCCTGCCCAGGACGTGAAGGCAATCGGCAAGGCTCTGGTAAGGCACTACCGTGCCGAACAGGTTCAGTTCATCGAGGCGCCGGAGCCAACCCTGCGGGCAGCCCCTGTGCCGGATCCGATGCCAGTCGTTGCGCTTACACCCGCCGCAGCCGCGGCGACAACGCCGGCTACTAAGCCAGCGAGGAGAGGAATGATGAGAGGAGCACTTGTTGGGGCGATTGTCTTCCTCAGTGCCCTCCTGGGCTACCAGGTCTGGGCGCTGAAGATCAACCATGATCGTCGCTCTATCCAGCCCGGCGTCGAGTACGAGCTCATCAATGAGCCGACGGATGCGACCTTCACTCTCGAGGACGGATCAGTTACGGTACCTGGAAAGCGGATCGAGGTGAAATCCCTCGACGGCAAGGCGATCGTCACCGAGACCCTGCCAGCCAGGATCGAAATCTTCGAGGAGACGACGGATGCGACGCCGGACCTTCAGGCTCGGCTCGTCGAATCGGCCGAGACGATCAGACTGAATCCTCGTCTCCCGAAAGGGAAGGCCAGGAAGTTCCAGGTCACGCTCCACGTCAAGGGCCAGCAGATCGGCCCCTACGACGTGTGGGAGTACAACCCCAAGTAAGCTTCGGCTGAACAGGACGCAGACACGCCGGAGGCGCGAGGATATGATGCAAGTCATACATCCCTCGCCCTTCGGCGATTTTTTATGCATAAAAACACTTGTTTCCGATATTTTTTATGGTAGTATAAGTTCATGTCGAGAACTCGAATCATCGAGGCTAAAGATTTAATGGGTCAGTCAGTTACTCTTTTTGGCTGGGTCCAGGCTCGGAGAGATCACGGGAAGATAATCTTCATTGACTTAAGAGATGCTTCCGGGTTGATTCAAGTGGTATTTACCCCTGGCCAAGTCCAGATGTATGAAACGGCCAATCGTTTAAGAAGCGAATGGGTGATTAGGATTACAGGCAAGGTCAATGCCCGGCCGGAAAAGATGGTTAATCCTGATTTGCCTACAGGCAAGGTAGAGATAGAGCCTCAAGAATTAGAAGTATTAAATGAGGCTTTGACGCCTCCTTTTCCTTTAGATACGGATGGCTATGAGATAGGGGAAGAATCGAGGTTGAAATATAGATATTTAGATTTAAGAAGGCCAAGATTGCAAGCCAATCTTCGCTTAAGGCATTCCGTTATTAAATATATTAGAGCATATTTAGACGCTCAGGGGTTTGTTGAGATAGAGACGCCCATTATTTCTAAATCAACCCCGGAGGGGGCCAGAGACTACGTCGTGCCATCCCGACTCTATCCCGGCATGTTTTACGCCTTGCCTCAATCGCCCCAGCAGTACAAGCAGCTTTTAATGGTCTCGGGATTTGAGAAATACTATCAGATTGCCCGTTGTTTCAGAGACGAAGACACAAGGGGAGACAGGCAGCCAGAATTTACCCAGCTTGACCTTGAGATGAGTTTTACCAGCCAGGAAGAGATCCTTTCCCTCATAGAAGGTTTGTATAGCGAGATGGTTAAGGAGCTTCTTCCTAAACATCATCTCTCACAATATCCCTTTCCTCGTTTAACTCACCAAGAGGTAATGGATACATATGGGACGGATAAGCCGGATTTAAGGAAAGACAAAAAGGATCCTTTCGAACTAGCTTTTCTCTTTGTCGTTGACTTTCCGATGTTTGAGAAAAATAATGATGGTTCTTGGACCAGTGCCCATCATCCCTTTACGATGATGAAGAAAGATCATCTAAAGTATTTAGATTCAAAAGAATACGACAAGATATATTCTGATTCATATGATTTTGTTTTAAATGGCTGTGAGATTGCCTCGGGAAGCATTCGAATCAATCAGCCAGAGATCCAGAAGAAAGTATTCAATGTCTTGGGTTTAAACGACGCCGAGGTAATGGAGAAATTCGGCCATATGATCGAAGCTTTCCAATACGGGGCTCCGCCTCATGGTGGAATCGCCCCCGGGATTGATCGGTTCGTAATGATCATCGCTAATGAGCCGAATATAAGGGAAGTGTTTGCTTTTCCCAAGACAGGAGATGCCCGAGATCTTATGATGGCGGCACCATCATCATTAAGTGAAAAGCAATTAAAGGAATTGCATCTTAAGATTGATAAAAAATGAGCCAAAAAAACTACGGCATTATCATCGGCTTTTTCGCCGGCATTCTGGTTATGGCTTATCTTATATTCTCCGCTCCGGAGGAGCAAAAAGCTTTGGTACCTGGCCAGGTCTTCAATACTACCCAAGCATATATTTTACCGGTGGCGGAAACCAGCTATTTCCCAATCCTGAAGAATAACCGGCCCAAGCCGGAGATAAATGCTAAAGCCGCTCTTGTTTACGACCTTCAGTCAGGCCGCTTTTTGTATTCCAAGGAGTCTAAGGCTAAAGTAGCTGTCGCTTCTTTGACCAAATTAATGACCGCCGTTATCGTCAAAGAGCGCCTATACGGCTCTGAGGTTGTGGCTGTGCCTTCGTCGGCGGTTAAAGTGGATGAAGAAAAGCAAACCCTCTATTTAGACGAAAAGCTGACCGTGGATGAGCTTATGACCTTGATGCTAGTCGAGTCTTCAAATGATGCCGCTCATGCTTTGGCTGACTATACCTCAAAAAGAGGCTTTAATTTAGTTGAGGCCATGAATCAAAAGGCAGAGCTTTTAGGGATGACCGATACGACTTTTAAGGATCCAGCGGGATTAAGTGATGAAGGCTATTCAAGTTCGGAAGATCTGATAAAATTGGTTAAGTATTCTTTGAAGCATCCATCGATTTGGAGCACGCTTAATATCCAGGAGGTCAATATTTCTCCAGCTAGCGGCATCAGCCGGACAGTCAAATCAACCAATCAGCTTTTGGGGACCATGCCCAATATCTTAGGTGGCAAGACAGGCTATACAGAAGGAGCCCTCGGGTGTATGATCTTGGTAGTTAATGTTCCTGGGCAGGAGGATAAGATAATCAGCATCGTTTTAGGTTCGACGGAGAGATTTACTGATACAAAAAAATTAATTAATTGGGTTTCGTCAGCGTATCGGTGGGAATAACAATGGATCCATTAGAGACATTCAATATATTTAATATTGTTAGGATATTTGTTATCGGGGCTTTGGCTTTTTTTGTTAATCTTTTCATTACCTACTTCTGGACCAAGGTCCTTTTTAAGTATTTCCGGCCTGGTAAACAAATAGAGAGAAAAGATACCCCAATTTTTAATGCTCTTCATAAAAAGAAAGAGGGGACGCCGACTATGGGTGGATTGCCGATTTGGCTGACGGTCGCTCTATTATGCGTCGTCTTTTGGTTTTTATCAGTAGTGGCCGATGGTTTCTGGTCTCGGTTTAGTTTCCTTTCTCGGAAGGATACTCTCCTGCCTTTAGGTTTCTTGGTTTTAGCTGGTTTAGTGGGTATGGCTGACGATATCTTTGGAATCTTCAAGCGAGGGGGCTTCAGCCTTCGAAGAAGACTTTTCATGTATTTTCTTCTTTCCTTGATCGGGGTCTGGTGGTTCTACTTCAAACTTGAGAGAAATTCTATAGTTGTACCTTTCTTGGGCGAGTTTACCATTCATGCCTGGTATATGCTCTATTTCGTCTTCATCATAATGGCCACCTCATTCTCGATGAATGAGACAGATGGCCTTGATGGTTTATCCGGTGGAGTCTTTCTAATCATTTTTGGTGCGTATACCGCTATCGCCTTTGACCAAGGGCGAATGGACCTAGCCGTTTTCCTAACCGCTATTATGGGTGCTTTGGTTGGGTTTCTATGGTTCAACATCTACCCCGCCAAGTTCTTTATGGGAGACACCGGGGTGATGGCCTTAGGCTTTGTCTTAGGGGTGGTGGCTCTTCTGACTAATACCGCTCTGCTTCTGCCTTTAATCGCCATCATTCCATTAGTTGAGTCAGCTTCGGTAATCCTCCAGATGTTTTCTAAAAGGGTTTTTAAGAGAAAGATATTTCCCTCGACTCCAATTCATCATACTTTTGAGGCTATGGGTTGGCCTGAATCACAGATTACAATGAGATTTTGGATGGTTAATGCTATCGGAGCTATTTTAGGCTTGATCATATTTCTAGTGGATTCTAAGATTCCACCTCTCTTTAGATAACTCTTGGTCTTGCAATTTGTTAAGGGTATGGTATAATATGCTAGTACCTAAAATGGAGGCCAAAAGTGCCCAGAAAAAAGAAAAAATGTGATCTGATGGATGTGCCCTCCGGGGCATTCCGGAAGAAGAGCAAGCGCGTCGAACGCGCGCTCCGGCGCAAGGTTTCAATCCTCAAGTCAGGTCACCGAGACCTGCAGCGCCACGTCGGCCTGGCGCTCGAAATCGACGAGCTCCTAGCTCGTCGCAGACAGCACATCCCCTTTGAGAACGTCTGCCACGTTCTCGAGGAGGCGGGAGTGAAGTTCCATTTCGTCTATCTCCAGCTAGCGATGGTCGCCCTGGAGATGACCAGTATCAGTTGGAAGCAGCCGGTCCGGCGGCTTCCCCGCAAGTATTGGCATTACGTCAAATAGTCCGACCTGCTGTTCGGACCCTACCAGGCCGCGTTCCCGCGCGGCCTTTGATTTTGAATAATCCTGGCTCATAGTACAATGTATGTATGTCTCGAAGGCTTTTTTGGATTCTAGTCATTCTGATCTCTTTAGGCTTAGCTGTCTTGTCTTCGGCTGGGCTGATAGATGCCCAGAAAAAATTTGGTTCCTCTTACTATTATTTCACCCACCAACTTCTTTATGGCATTCTCCCCGGTGTCATTATCGCCTTCTTGTTGTCTAAGATAGATTACCATCTGTGGCGGAAGCTTTCCTTGCTGATTCTCTTTGGTTCGTTAGTATTAATGACCCTGGTTTTTGTTCCCGGATTCGGTTATGGCGCCAAAGGCGCCATTCGCTGGCTTAATATCCAAGGTTTCATCTTTCAGCCGGCTGAAATTTTAAAATTAGCCCTGGTTATATATTTAGCTGCTTGGTTCGGTGGCCGAAGCGATCGGGTTAAGAATTGGTCTTATGGCCTTCTGCCCTTCTTTATTTTAGTTGGTTTCGTCGGTTTGTTATTAGCCCTCCAACCTGATATTGGGACTTTAATAATTGTTGCCCTCATTGCTTTAGGTATATATTTTGTCGCTGGGGTAAATATTAAATATCTTCTAGGGATTGCCTTGGTTGGGATTATTCTTTTTTCGGTATTGGTGGCAATTGAGCCTTATCGGCTGAATCGTTTCAAGGCCTATTTAAATCCGGACTCAGATCCTCGAGGCATTGCCTACCAAGTCAATCAGTCATTAATTGCTATAGGGTCCGGGGGGTTATTTGGTGTGGGCTATGGCCATAGTAGCCAGAAGTTCGGCTTTTTGCCGGAGGTGATCGGGGATTCCATTTTCGCTGTCTTAGCTGAGGAGCTAGGTTTTCTTGGTGCCTCGGTTACTGTCCTCTTGTATGGAGCCTTAGGTTTCACTCTCATCCAGATTGCTCGCAATACTAAGGATAGATTTGGGATGCTTTTTACGATGGGCATCGCTATTTGGGTGGTCGGCCAAGCCTTCGTAAATATTATGGCCATATCTGGTCTAGCTCCTTTAACAGGGATTCCTCTGCCCTTTATTAGTTACGGGAGCACATCAACCATCGCCCTATTGTCAGGGTTAGGTATTGTTTTCAATATTGCTAAAGGAAAGTAAAAGAGCCTTGGGAGGCTCTTTTACTTGGGAACTGCCAGGAGACGGGCCGTTTTTGATTTTAGTCTAGCCGCTTTATTCTTTTTAATGACACCAGTCTTAGCCGCCTTGTCTACCGCCTTATATACCAAGGGAAGCATTTTTACAGCTTCGCTGCTCTGCTTAGCAGCGACTAACTTCTTGAATTTCTTGAACGTGTCTTTGTATGTTCTGATGCGCTTAAGATTCCGGACTCTCCTTCGGCTTGATTGGCGCAAAGCCTTTTCGGCTGATTTAGTGATTGGCATAGCTTAGATACTCTACTATTTTCTTATTGATTCTGCAAGGGTTTGACATTATCAGGCAAACTCCTAAACTAGGGATCAGTTCTAGACATATATATGCCGGATATTGCCTCCTTGTGCCAAAGAGCCAGAAGGATAGTGGAAGCGCCGGGAGAAGTGATTCATGAAATTGTATCTTCAGAAGATGGGTTGGGGTATGGCGAAGCGGTTATACTTCTCCAAGAATCAAAGCCGCATGTCCATTTCCAGACAGCCGAAGCGTATTTCATGCTTGAAGGCAGCGCTGATGTTTTTATCACTGATGATTGTGGGGCCACGAGGACAACGACTCTTCTTCCAGGCAAATCGTTGTCTATCCCTATCGGATCCTGGCATTACGCTAAAAGTAATAGCCCGAGTCCAGCTTGCTTGATCGCCATTACCATGCCGGCCTGGAGTTCAGTCGACCATATTACCAGAGAAGACGTTGAAAAAGGTGCCAAAGAGACAAGGGAAGGGATAGGCTAGACCAGCTTCGGCTGGTCTTCATTATTCCCGCCTTAATTTTCTGATCTGTTCCTTGAAAACCATCGCCTTTTCATACTCAAACTTATTTATCGCTTTTTCCATCATCTTGGTTAACTGAGCCAGGACTTTCTGCCTGTTGCCGCTTCCAAAGAATACGATATCGCTCTCATTGCTTGGCTTATTCATTTCTTTTCGGGAGATAGGCAAGTCAAAATCCCCGATTTCTTTTTGGATTGATTTGGGAGTGATGCCATGTCTTGTGTTATATTCTTCCTGAGTCTTTCTCCGTCTCACCGTCTCTTTAACGGCGGCATCAATTGATTTGGTTATTTTGTCCGCGTATAGGATGACATGGCCTTCTTCATGCCTGGCTGCCCGGCCCATTGTCTGGATAAGGGTGGTGGTATTTCTTAGAAATCCTTCCTTGTCGGCGTCTAGGATGGCGATCAAAGAGACCTCTGGGAGGTCTAGTCCTTCTCTTAATAGATTCACGCCGATGATGACATCATGGTTTCCTAACCTTAAATCTTTGAGGATCTTAAGCCTATCTAAGGTCTTAATTTCTGAATGGAGGTAATTAACCTTGACACCTTGGTCAGCCAAGTGCTCCGAGAGGTCCTCAGCCATTCTTTTGGTCAGAGTAGTGACGATAACTCTTTGGTTATTTGAGACTCTGTCTCGGATGTTATCAAGCAAATGGGAGATCTGATCATGGCTTGGCCGTATTTCTATCGTCGGATCTAGGAGGCCAGTCGGCCGGATAAGCTGCTCAGCGATTCCTTTTTTCCCGGCCTTTTCCATTTCGTACTTAGAAGGGGTGGCTGAGACATAGATTGCTTTTTGGATTCTCTTTTCAAATTCTGTAAACTTCAGCGGCCGATTATCAATCGCCGAGGGTAGGCGGAAGCCGTATTCCACCAAGGTCGATTTTCTGGAATGGTCGCCGTTGAACATGCTTCGCAGTTGAGGGATGCTAATATGCGATTCATCTATAATGGCCAGAAATTCGCCTTTTGAGGCGAAAAAATCTAAAAGGCTGAATGGCGGTTCGCCGGGTTTTCTGAAATCAAGGTGGCGAGAGTAGTTCTCGATGCCATGGCAATATCCAGTTTGGCGCATCATCTCGATATCGTGGAGAGTCTTTTCTTGCAGTCTTGCGGCCTCGTCAGTTTTGCCTATCTTTTTAAGGTGCTTGATGTGCTGCTGAAGCTCACTCTTGATGTTTTCAATGGCCAGAGCGGTCTTGGCATCAGAGGTGATCCAGTACTTGGCTGGGAAGACAGTGGTATGGACTATTTTTTCGTATTTGAAGTTTCCGCTTTCAAGATCATCCGGATCTTTAAGTATAGCTCGCTGCATCCGATCAATTCGATCATTTTTGAATACTATCTTGATAACTTCCTGACTGCTTGGCGAAACCACCTCGATTTCATTGACTGATTTCCTGAAAGCACCCCGTTTTAATTCAATGTCGCTGATGTATTGGAGGCGCATCAGACTTCGGACCATTTCGTTAGCTGATATTTTTTTGCCTTCGAATATTTCTAGGCCTAGGTTTTTGTAATCCTCGGGCGAGCCGAGGTTGTAGATGCAGGAAACAGAGGCAACGATAATGACATCGTCCCGGCTGATTAAGGCTTGGGTGCCGGCATGTCGTAACCGATCGATTTCTTCATTTATTTTAGAATCCTTTTCAATATATGTATCAGTATGGGGGATGTAGGCCTCGGGCTGGTAGTAGTCGTAGTATGAGACGAAGTAATGGACAGCATTATTGGGAAAGAATTCCCTCATTTCTTTATATAGCTGGGCTGCCAATGTCTTGTTATGTGAAATTATGAGGGTTGGCCTCGAGTGTCGCTCAATGACTTTAGATATCGAAAACGTTTTCCCCGACCCAGTCACTCCCAGAAGAACTTGATGTTTTCTTCCCTCTTTCAGTCCAGCCACAAGCTTCTCAATCGCTTGAGGCTGGTCTCCAGTGGGCTGGTATTTGGATTGGAGTTTGAATATGGACATTAGTCTGGTATCCTTCGTATATATATGATCAGCTATCTCTCAGGCACGGTGGAGCATATAGGGGAGCGACAGGTGATTTTAAACACCGGCGCTATAGGGTATGCGGTGATAGTATTACCCAAGGTACGGAATAGTTTATCAAAAAAGCAAGGCAAAGTCAATCAAGATTTAAAGCCCCAGTTAACCCTTTTCATCCATTCTCAAATGAATATGCGAGAGGGCACCTTTGATCTTTATGGCTTTGATTCCAAGGAGGATTTGGATCTTTTCCGGCTCCTAACCAGCGTTAACGGCATCGGGCCGAAGATGGGCATGGCTATCATGTCTTCGGTTGAGCCTAAGCACTTGAAAGCGGCTATCGTCAATGATGACTCGGACTACCTTAAGAAGGTTTCGGGTTTAGGTCCCAAGACTGCCCAAAGGCTTATCCTTGAGCTCAAAAACAAAGTCGACCATATAGAGGGGGATTCAGGGGTTAATCTGGGCCAAGAGGGCCAAGCCATGGATGCTCTCTTAGTCTTGGGCTACAGCCCCAGCCAAGCCAAGGAGGCTCTAAGGGATACATTAGGGGAAACAGTGGAGGAAAAGGTCAGGGAGGCGTTGAAAGGTTTGGGGAGAAAATAGGTTGCTCTGATCGTGCTTTCATGTTAGCATCGAACTAATCAGGGAATCTGAATGGGTCTAATAAGAACCACATATTTTTCAACAAAAAATCTTAATCACAACCTTACTATTTGTGCTGCCCAGAAGGGAATCTCTAAAGATGAGTTGATTAGGCAAGTACTGGCAGACTGGGTTCGTAATCACGGCCTTGATCCTGATCGAAGGCCAAAGAGGATAATAGTTGAGTATGAATAGAGCTGCCCCGCAGCTCTCGTTTTTTAACGTAAATGGTGTATTGTATAGATTAATGGCCAGTCAAAAAAATTTTGCATATATTGACGGAGCTAATCTGCATCGGGGGATAAAAGATTTAGGCTGGAATTTAGATTATCACAAATTCAGAGTTTGGCTTGAGGATAAATTTAATGTTCAAACAGCCTATCTTTTTATCGGCTTAGTTCCGAGAATGACTGATTTATATACTAAGCTGCAATTAGCAGGGTTTATTCTAGTCTTTAAAGAGGTAAGTTATGATAGTAACGGTAAGGTTAAAGGCAATTGCGATGCGGATCTTGTTTTAAATGTCCTTGTTGATCATTACGAAGGCAAATGTGATAAGGTTGTCATTGTAACTAGCGATGGAGACTATGCTGGCCTAATCCGATTTCTAAGAGATAAATTGTCACTTCTGTCATTGGTCTCGCCCCGAGACCGCTGCTCTTTTCTCCTTAGAAAACTTAATATCCCGATAGTTTATTTAAACACTCAAAAAGAGAAATTGAAGCTCGGGTCCAAAAGAAAAAGCCCCCGGTAGGGACGAACCCTACAAGGGTCTTTTTCATAGTAATGGATTAATATTATCAAAGTCATAAGAAAAGTCAATAGCCTTGGGATCATTCCTTAATACAGAAAATTGGCTAGAATTCCAGAAATACATCGGCCGCAAAGGCGAAAGATTTGATAATGGCAAAGTTGCCGCCAACATCATTATTTTAGACACCCCCATTAAAAAGAATTTCATCTACATTCCTCATGGCCCGGAATTGAGGGTAAATAGACTGGACGGAGGGCTGAAAAATGAGATCAGAAATTTCATCCGATATCTTAAGGAGATGGCTGAGGAGAACAAAGCCATCTACATTAAGATGGAGCCTTTGGAGGATTGGGTGGCGGAATTGATGGTCCCTCAAGGATTTAAAAGATCAAGAAAGGAAGTCCAGGCTTCTCGATCGGTTATCCTTGATCTGGGCCGGCCAGAAGAGGAAATATTAACCGGCATGCACCATAAGACAAGATATAATATTAGAGTGGCGGAGAAGAATAGTATCCGGATAGAGTCAAGCAATGACGTGGAGGTTCTTTGGAATCTCTTGAATAAAACATCGAAGAGGCAGAAGTTCCATGCTCACCCTAAGGCATATTACAAAAAACTATTTGAATTCTTTAAAGATAATCCAGGAATAAAATCAGAAATTATTTTAGCTTGGCTTGGAGATAAGCCAGTGGCGGGAGTTTTTCTTCTAACTCATGGCGATACCTGCTATTACCTCCACGGCGGATCAGATTATGATTATCACAACGTCATGGCCCCTTATGCCCTCCACTGGCATGTCATTAAGGAATTAAATAAAAAAGGAATCAAGCATTATGACTTTGGCGGATCGGAATCAGTTAAATGGGCCGGGATTACTAGATTTAAATTGGGCTGGGGCGGGAGGCAGATAGAATATCCGGGCTCATTTGATCTGCCTGTTTCCAAATTTTGGTATTTGGCATACAATGCGGCCAGGAAAATATTAAGGAAATAATGTTTAGAGAAAACCTGTTAGATAAAACCCTCTACTCAATTAAAAAACTGGTTCCTAAATCAGTTTTTAAGGCTTTGGCTCCATACTACCATTCTTTTTTAGCACATACCGGCGCTATC
Organism: Minisyncoccota bacterium; assembly: GCA_036516715.1. Taxonomy (GTDB): domain Bacteria; phylum Patescibacteriota; class Minisyncoccia; order 2-02-FULL-40-12; family GWA2-44-9; genus DATDZX01. The sequence continues at coordinate 11,100 of DATDZX010000026.1, forward strand.
ATATACGGTTATCCCTCCCGATCAATGAAGGTAATTGGGGTGACTGGGACCAAAGGCAAATCAACGACTGTTTTCTTAACTACCCATATCCTTGAGGGAGCTGGCAAGAAAGTGGCAGCCATTGGATCTCTAGGCTTTAAAATCAAAGACAAGACTTGGCCCAATACCCTTAAAATGACCATGCCAGGCAGGTTTAAATTACAGAAATTCCTGTCTGAAGCTAAAAAGGCTGGCTGCGAATACGTAGTCTTGGAAGTTACTTCGGAAGGCATCTCCCAGAAAAGACATTTAGGTATTGATTTTGATTGTGCTGTCTTTACTAATCTCCATAAAGAACATTTAGAGAGCCATGGCTCTTTTGAAAAATACATGGCGGCTAAGCAGGAACTATTCAGAAAAACATCTAACCGTCACGTCATTAATGCCGATGACTTTTATGCTGAAAAGTTCGGGAATTTTAAGGCGAAGCAGAAAATATATTATGGCATTAAAGCTGGGGACATGGTGGCCAAAAATATCCAGACCCATGCTTCCGGCTCTTTCTTTGAGGTTTATGGCACGTATTTCAATATCCATTTCGGGGGCGAATTTAATATTCTCAATACCTTGGCCGCTCTTTCAGTGGCGGCAATGTATGAGATAGATCTGCCTTCGGCTAAGCCAGTTCTGGATAAGATAAAGGAAATACCGGGAAGAATGCAGTTCATCCAGAGAGACCCTTTTTCAGTGGTCGTCGATTATGCCCACACTCCTGATTCTTTAAGGTCGGTCTATGGGGCTTTAAAAAAAGATACACCCGGAAGACTTATATGCATCCTAGGATCAGCTGGCGGAGGCAGAGATACCTGGAAAAGACCAGAGTTTGGATCTATTGCCGAACAGTACTGCGACAAAATACTTTTGACGGATGAGGATCCATTTGAAGAAAACCCCAGAAAGATAGTGGATGAGATATATGCTGGGATCCAGAGGAAAGATAAAGTTGAGATAATAATGGACAGGAAAGACGCGATTCGCCTGGCTATCAAAGAAGCCCAACCAGGAGATGCCGTCATTATTACCGGCAAAGGTTCAGAAATTTCTATGGCTTTGGCCGGAGGTAAAAAGATCCCCTGGTCTGATGCCGAGATTATTCGAGAGGCTTTAAGAATTAACGGCTAAATCGTGTGATTTAGCCGTTTAGGAAATGTCTCTGAGGCATTTTTTTGGCATTTCCATCTTTTCGGGTGCGTCTAGGAGAAGGAGGAGCAGATCGATAAAGAAGAAATAGAAGCAAGATAATATGATGGGCAATACCATCTTGGGATCCCGTCTCAAGAGATGAAATAGATTTACTGGGTTAATGATCCCAGTAATCGACGAAAATAGGGCTTTCATTACCCCTTTCTCCATATTTGCTCAGGTTCTAATCTAAGGGTAGCCTTCTTCTATCTCATGTCAACAACCATTTATTTCTCATAATATTGTGATACAATCAGGTCAATGTCATACGAGCCTCAACTCATATCCAAAGAAGATAGACCTTTTAATTCAAACAATGGACCTGGTTTAGCCTGGCTCTTAATCATTCTCGCTCTCTCAGCCTTGGCCTTCGCCATCGCTACCTTAGGCAAGCCCTCAGAATATGCCGGGCCGTTGCCGTCTCTGACTGAAGAGCCGGAAGCGACCAGACAGCCGAGGGTATATACTGTCACATATAACTCGGGTGTCTTCAGCCCGACGAATCTGAGGATTCATTCAGGAGATACGGTCAGGTTTAAAAACGAAGGTATATTTTCAATTAGAATTGTTTCCGATCTACCCGGCTTCGACAGTATAGGAGATATTCCTCAGGGCAGTTATTTCGCTTTTACTTTCGGGACTAAAGGTACGTTTGGTTACCATAACGAAAAGAATTCTGACCAAGGTGGAATCATTATTGTCCGGTAAATGAGAAATCCTCTAACGATGCAGGTGGAGTCATGGCTTGGCTCCGTATTTGTTCTCATGTTTGCCTTATTTGCCGTTGGCGTTATCTTCATTGCCTTAAAGAATTTTAACTCTGACCTAGCCGTGATTGATATCCAAGAATCGCAAGCCCATGTTAAGCCTATTCCTTCGACTGAGAGGAAACTTATGGAGACTTGGATTAAAGAAAACAATATTCAAATTCCCAAGGACAAGGGATTTAGATATATTTTAGAAATGTATCCTAATAGGCCTTGGCTTAATTACTAGAATGGAAATTAAAGCCAATCTTTTTATAAAAGAATCAGTCTGGTATATTCTTACTCTGGTTTTAGGTGTTTATGCGGCTTTTGAGGGCTTAAAACTTTCTCCTCAGATTCAGGAGATTGTCTTAACCCGGGGGGCGATAAAAGAGGTATTGATCGGTTTGGGAATAATGGTTGGTCTCTTATTTCTAATCTTTAAACTTAAGAAAGTTAGGTCAACAGGCTTAAAATTTTTTCTCTCCCTCCTTATCTTCTTTGGTGCTAACTATACTCTCGGATTAATCCCCGCGGTTATTGTTTTAATCTTGTATTTTTCCGTCCGCCGAGTCTGGATGCATAATGTTGGCATGGCTTTGGGTATTGCCGGGATAAGCGGTCAGGTGGGGCTTGAGTTCAGTCCTTTATTTTTCATGATTCTTTTGATCGCCATGTCAGCCTATGATATCTTTGCGGTATATATTTCTGGGCACATGATCTCAATGGCCCGAAAGATGATTGAATCTAATGCCATCTTTGGCTTCATTGTTCCATTAGAATGGTCTAAGATCGGATATTCTTCACAGAATGCCAAAGAAGCGATTGGGGAGCATTTCATGCTCCTTGGTTCAGGGGATGTCGCTTTACCTCTGATGCTGGTCTCCTCTTCCATTAGGCTTTCTCTTGCCCACGCTTTGATTGTGGCCGCCTTTACCGTTATCGGCCTCTTTATCACTCATCTCATCTTCGTTAACCAGAGAGAAAGAAGGCCAATGGCCGCTTTGCCACCCATCGCTTCGGCTTCAATTATTGGTTTTCTAATTGCTACCCTCATCTTATGACCCTTACCTTTTACGGTGGAGCCCAATCAGTGACTGGCGCCAACTATCTTTTAGAAATTGACGGGTTTAGGATTTTAGTTGATTGCGGCTTGGTCCAGGGAGATAAATTCGCGGAGCATACAAATTACGAAGATTTTGGATTTGATCCAGCCTCTATTGATGCTATTTTTCTGACTCATAGCCACGCTGATCATGTCGGCCGGGTGCCCAAGCTGTACAAAAAAGGTTTTCGTGGAAAAATATATGCTACCCAGCCAACAATTGAATTGGCCAGAGTCACTTTTCCAGACAGCCTCTCGTTAATAGAGGAAGAGGCTCGAAGGGATGGCCATGAACCACTGTTTAGCTCTCAGGATTTTAATGAAGTACTTTCCTTAGCTGAAGCTGTTAGTTACGGCCAGGTTATTAACCTGAAAGCAGATATTAAAGCGACGCTATTTAACGCCGGGCACATTCTTGGTTCGGCGATAGTGTTAATTGAATATATGGATACAAGAATATGTTTCTCCGGAGATTTGGGTAATATTCCTTTGCCTCTTTTAGATCCTCCTCATCAAATATCAAATGCTCGATACATTATCGTCGAGTCGGCCTATGGCGACAGGCTCCATGAGGATAACCTAGAGAGAAGGAATATCTTGGCCGAGAGCGTCAAAGAAGTTATCCAAAGGAAGGGGACCTTAATTATTCCGGTCTTTGCTATGGAAAGGACTCAAGAGCTTTTATATGAATTTAATGAACTTTTTAGCATTAAAGAGATTCCTCAGATTCCAATATTTCTTGATTCACCTTTAGCCATCGAAATTACTGAAGTCTATAGGAGGAATTCTGGGTTCTTCAGCCAGAAGACTCAAGACCAAATTACTAAAAGGGATGATATTTTTGATTTTCCAGGCCTTCAATTGACCAGAACCAGAGAAGAATCAATGAGAATCAATAATGTTCCTGGTCCAAAAGTTGTCATTGCTGGTTCCGGCATGTCTAATGGTGGAAGGATTCTTCACCATGAGAAAAGATATCTACCCGATCCTAACTCCATGATTCTCTTTGTCGGCTATCAAGCTGAAGGATCTTTGGGCCGGAAGGTGTTTGATAAGGCCAGGGAAGTATCTATCTTTGGCGAAATAGTGCCTGTAAACTGTCAGATACGAGCTATCGGCGGATATTCCGGCCATGCTGATCAGAAGATGATTCTTGATTGGCTGTCAAATTCAAAAGATACTCTGAAAAAAGTTTTTGTCGTCCAAGGGGAAGCTAGGGCATCCCGTTCATTAGCCCAAGAGATCAAAAGCCGGATTTCAATTGAGGGAGTTACTCCTACTCAAGGCCAGAGTTTTGAGATTTGACTTCCTTTTAAAATTGCTTTAATTTGTGGGCGCGCGATGATGCGCTGTTCTTTGCGGAGGTCACGTGGATTATTTCCCGAGTCTCGAGATTCCACCCTATCTCGAGAAAGGATCGAGGGGGCCGGCGATCAACATCCTGCTGGTCTGGTTGAAGGGGTTTTTCCGGGCTCCGGACATCGTCTGTGACTCTGTTTACGGCGATGTCGGCGCGGGGTATGTGAAGCGCCTCCAGGGCCAACATGGCCTTGATCCTGACGGTGGTGTCGGCCCGAAAACCCGGCGGATGCTCAAAGAGGACTATGGCTTCGACTTTGAGTCTGTCGCCAGCAATACCGGCGGGGCCAGTATGTTTGTCCAGCCCGACGGAAAAGTGCTGGTGTGGGCTTCTTCGTGGAAAGCCTTTTCAGACCTCTAGTGCCCGTAGCGCCTCGTGGCGCAGAGGAGGTTTCGTGTGCATGTCACGCAACCTCGATCTGCACGCGAGGCCTTTTCTTTTCGCTTGATTTTTAATACAGAAAATATATAGTCTTAGGGTTCCTTGATAGATATGCTAAGCAAAGATGATCTCGCCCCAATCAAGCAATATATTGTTGACAATTTCCTTATCCCCCCAGGGATTGTTCGTATAGGAGGTATTCCAAGTTCGGGGAAAACCACTCTAGCTCGGTTACTGACAGATCGCATGCCCGGATTCGGCTGTGTATCTTCCAACATGGCCCGATTTCTCCTTCAGAGAGGCGGGCTTTCCTGCGGCGAAAATGTTCATCAGGTCGTAATGGAGATGCTCGATATGTGTGTTCCTTGTTGGAATGGGGTGATAATCGATGGTATGTTCGGCGCGGAGAAGGAGAGGGATCTCATCTCTGCTTTTGCGGCGAGAAATAATTTCCCTGTTTTCACTGTCTTTGTGGCGATAGACCCTTCCTTGGCGATGCAGAGAGCCAGAGCCAAATATCCTGATCATGTGGTATCGACTTTCCGACATTGGCGACCGAATAATGTGAAAGGGTATTTTGAGAATATTCCGAGGCTTCATACCAAGTTAGCCGCCTATCTTGAAGGCCACCAAGGCGAGGTTGACGCGATGAGTAGTAATAACTCAGATAGAAGGGAATTAGAACACCAGGCCCACCGGATTGTACATCACCTTAGAGAGGAATTTAATCTATACTATGCGAGACATAGTCTACCCCGCTGATTCAGCGGGCTTTACGTTTAGAGAGGGCCAAACTTATCCCCTTCTGTTTTTACAAATCCTTCCATATACTAGGGGGTAATGGATGGTCAAAATCTTAATGTCCCAGCTTCAAAACTGCCTTCGTATAAAGAGCCTAAGGATTTTCGGGCTTCTCTTCATTGGCGGGTTTTCCGTATCATCGCCGAGTTCATAAATGGCTGGCAATTTTTGGCTGATTTCAAAAAGACCGTTTCTTTTTTTGGATCTGCTCGTTTTAAAGAGGGAGATAGATGGTATGAAGAAGCCAGAGTCTTGGCTAATCTTCTTTCCAAGGAGGGCTTCTCCATTGTTACCGGCGGCGGGCCGGGGATTATGGAGGCGGCCAATCGAGGAGCGATGGAGGGCCAATCAGAATCAATCGGCCTAAATATCCAGTTGCCCTACGAGCAAAGAGCCAATCCCTATGTGAAGCATGGCATTGGCTTCCACTACTTCTTCGTCAGAAAACTGATGCTCTCCTATGCCGCTCGGGCATATATCTTCTTTCCGGGAGGGTTTGGAACTCTGGATGAAGTCTTTGAAATATTAACCCTTATCCAGACCAAGAAGGTGTCAGGCAAAATCCCAATTATCCTAGTCGGCAGGGAATTCTGGGCTCCCATACATATCTGGCTTCAAGAGGAAATATCTGAGAAGTATCAAGCAATAGATAAAGAAGATCTTAACCTATACACCATCGTCGATACTGCCCAGGAGGCATTTGAAATTGCTAAGAATGCCCCGCCCCGAGACGATTTCTTCTATTGATCTTGCTATTTGATTTTATTCTTTTTTGTGATATAATTTGGTAAGCAAAAGATTAATCTAGCGTTCATTAACCAGTGAGAGCATAAACGCATCGAAATGGCTGAATACAAAATAAAAAACATAATTATCTCTGACGAGCTTCCCCTCATTGCCCTTAAAAACACGGTTCTCTTTCCCAAGATCGTCACCACCCTTATCGTTCAAAGGTCAAAATCAGTGGGCGCTCTCGAATATGCTTTGACCAATGACCGATTGGTTCTGTTTGTGACTCAGAAGAGCAATGAGGATAATATTTCCGATAAAGAGCTGTTTCAAGTTGGCACGATTGGCCGGGTGGTTTCGGTTTTCAAGCTTCCGGACGGCTCTTCAAGGATTGATGTCGAGGGCCTGATCAGAGCCAAGGTTTCTCGCTACATATCAGAATCTCCATTTTTTAAAGTTAAGGTTGAGCCCTTGCCCTTGCTATTAAGGAACACCTTTGAAGAAAAGACTCTTTTAAGGAGGGCAATGGATCAATTCCATATTATCTCAGAAGCTAGATCCTTCCCGACCATCCTCCCCGAGGTCATATATATGATGTCCCAGATCAAGGATACCGAGCAAATTGTTAGCTTAATGACAATCAACTTAAGCGTTGAGATTGATGACCAACAAAGACTCCTTGAGCTCGAGAGCGGCACTGACGTCTTAAGACAGCTAAATGTTTTCCTCCAGAGAGAGATTGACATATTGGAAGCAGAGAAATCTCTGGCCAAAGAGACTAAAAAGCAGATCGGCAAGATGCAGAAAGAATTCTTCCTAAGAGAACAGCTCAAAAATATTGAAAAAGAATTAGGCGTGGGCGATGAGAAAGAAGAATTCGAGGTTCTGAAGAACAAGATTATGGCGGCGGGTATGCCCCGGGATGTAGAGGACAAAGCCATAAAGGAATTGAACCGCTTAGGCAAGATGCCCGCCTTCAATCCTGAGGGCTCGTATATCAGAACATACCTAGATTGGTTGGTGGAATTGCCCTGGGCTAAGAAATCAAAAGAAAAAATTGATTTAAGGGAAGCCGAAAAGATCCTTAATGAGGATCATCACGGGTTGCAAAAGGTCAAGGAAAGAATTTTAGAATACTTAGCCGTCCAAAAACAAGTTGGCAAAATGAAGGGACCGATTCTTTGCTTAGTCGGACCGCCGGGAACAGGCAAGACGTCAATCGGCCAATCAGTCGCTCGGGCCCTAGGTAGAAAATTCGTCAGGGTTTCTTTGGGTGGGATGAGAGACGAAGCTGAAATACGGGGCCACCGTCGAACGTATGTTGGTGCTTTGCCCGGCCGGCTGATCCAGGGAGTCCACACCTCCAAGACAAAGAACCCCGTCTTTATGCTTGATGAGATAGATAAAGTAGGGATGGATTTCAGGGGCGATCCCTCAGCCGCCTTGCTTGAGGCTTTAGATCCTCAACAGAATCATGCTTTTTCAGACCACTACTTAGAAGTACCTTTTGATTTATCCGATGTCTTCTTTATCGCCACCGCTAACATCCTTGATACTATCCCGCCGGCTCTAAGAGACCGCTTGGAGGTAATTGAATTTCCTGGATATACTGAGGAGGAAAAATTCCATATTGCCAAGAACTTTCTTCTGCCGAGGTTGTTTAAAGAGCATGGCCTTAAGAAGAGATCGTTGGCTTTTGAAGACCAAGCCCTCTACCATATTATCCGTTTCCATACTCGGGAGGCGGGAGTAAGAGATCTTGAGAGACAATTGGCCACGATTATTAGAAAGGTGACCAGAAAACTTGTTGAGTCTCCGTCTTTAAAGCAGGCCTTAATAAATACAGATTCAATACATAAATACTTGGGACCGGTTAAATACACCCACCAAGTAGCTGAAACGCGAGACGAGGTGGGGGTTGTTACCGGCTTGGGCTGGACGCCTGTCGGGGGAGAGGTTTTCTCAATCGAAGCTTCTAAGATGCCTGGTTCAGGTAAACTTCTCTTAACAGGCCAATTAGGGAATGTGATGAAAGAATCGGCTCAGACTGGGTTAAGCTTCGCCCGGACATATGCAGCCAAGAAAGGGATTAAAGAAGCATTCAATCGGGATGATATCCATATTCATGTCCCTTCCGGCGCTATTAAGAAGGATGGCCCCTCAGCAGGAACAGCCATTACGACTGCCCTAGTCTCACTTTTAACCAAAAAGCCCGTCAGAAAAGAGGTAGGCATGACCGGCGAGGTTACGTTAAGAGGGCGAATTCTAGAGATCGGCGGGGTGAAAGAAAAAGTATTAGCTGCTCATCGAGCCGGAGTTAAGACCGTTATCTTGCCGCAGGATAACAAACGCGACATGGATGATGTGCCCAAAGAGGTTAAGAGAGACACCAAATTCATATTTGCCAAAAACATGGAGGAAGTGCTGAAAGTAGCCCTAAGAAACTAATTCCTCTTCTCAAGACCGCCCCAAAAGGGCGGTCTTGATTTTTAGGAGATATAGTGGTATTTAGTAGATGTTCCTTAAAAAATATGGAATTTATTCTCGGCTTTCTGATCTTCCTTGTTCTGGTATTTGGTTTAATCATTCGGGTTAAGAATAATCAAATTGGTAACCTCAGGAACGACACGGAATCTCATAAGAAGTTGGCTGTTAATGCGGTCAATTTCTTTAGAATAGCTGATGCCTTGCGGAAAGAAGGTCTTTCAGTTCAGTATGAATTTTCCAATCAGGTAAGCAAGTTCAGTTACCTCGGGAGTGAGATGGCACTATC
>DATDZX010000027.1:0-4264 GCA_036516715.1 Minisyncoccota bacterium
ATCATTTTACCAAATCTGATACACAAATCCAAAACCCTCCTCTCAACTTCAAAATTTGAGTTCGTATCTAGTTTCTTGGATGCTCCCCGGGTAGGACTCGAACCTACAACCATCTCGTTACACATTATCCATAGCTTTCGCAATGGGGTGGACTATATCATCATCCCAATAAAAGGATGCTTCGGTATCTAGTCTCTACGGTGCCCTCATATATACGAGGTTCCCTCGGTGTTACCCTTTAAGGCTTCACCGATATCCCGAAGTGTTTCAGCCTAGATTGCTCTAGGAAGCTGCGAGTATATATCACAGCGAGCCGCTCTACCATTGAGCTACCGGGGAATATTGATTTACCTCCAGCATTTTATCATCCCCCTCTCAAAAATTCAACCAAATATATTGAATATGTATCTTTGACATTAAGGCACAAATATATACACTTTCTATAAGTTCCTAAAATATGTATATCCCTTATCCTCAAGACGCTGTGCCTTTGGCGGAAGAATTCTGGAAGCTTATTCCTAGACCATGGTATACGGACCCAGACCAGGAGATAAATCCGTATTTCATGTTCACTAATGCCTTAACCGCCGAAGGATTCTATCCAACTTCACTGATCCGCCTCTGGCGGCTTCGTCCCGGCTCTCTGATTTACTTCCAATGCCTCGAAACCTTAAGAGCCCAATTCATAATCAAAATACTGAAAAACGGCGAGATTAAGATATGGCAAGCCTGGAGGACTATGCCCCACGGACTTAAGGGAGACATGTCTTTCGTCTCATCCTGGCTGCTTAATCCTAGGACAGGAAGTGGCTTTATGTATTCAAGGACAATCGCCGGGTTTGATACCGCCGAAAGAAATCCCCGAATATTGGTTCCTGGATTCCCCAGTTTCGAGCAACAACGAATTGAGAGAAAAAATAGGCTTAGCGAGTATACAGTGAAATCCATTCTCGTAAAGCCACTTAGAATCATCAGAAGGGCCGCTTAACGCGGCCTCCCTTTATTCATACCCTTTAAGTTTTGAGAGTTTCTGATGTTGTCTGATCTTATCCAGAGCCTTAGCCTCGATTTGCCGGATGCGCTCTCTGGTAACAGAGAATACTTTACCGACTTCCTCTAAGGTATGTTGGACACCATCAGTCAGGCCAAACCGCATGTCTAATATCTTCTGCTCTCTGGGCGTTAAATCAGCCACCATCTCATCTATGTGTTGCTTCAAAAGCTTCCTGGCGGCGGAAGTGGATGGCGAGATGGTCTCTTCGTCCTGGACGAAATTAGCCAGAGAGCTGTCTGAATCATCATCATTGTCCCCGCCTATAGGGGCCTCTAAGGAGATAGTCTCTTGAGAGATTTTCATTATATGCCTTATCTTGTCTACCTCGACACCCATCTCTGCTGCCACCTCTTCCGGCATTGGCTCCCTTCCCAGATCCTGAACCAGTCTTCTCACCACCTGCTGGTATTTATTAATTGTCTCCACCATGTGGACTGGAATCCTAATTGTTCTACCTTGGTCAGCTAAGGCCCTAGTAATGGCCTGCCTGATCCACCAGGTAGCATAAGTTGAGAATTTGTATCCTTTCTTGTAGTCAAACTTTTCAACGGCTTTAAACAAACCGATATTCCCCTCTTGGATTAGATCTAAGAGGGTAAGGTTGGGCGACCGGCCCACGTATTTCTTAGCAATCGAAACTACCAGCCTAAGATTGGATACTTGAAGCTTCTGCCTCGCCGCCTCTTCATTCTTCTCTATTCTTTTGGCTAAATCGACTTCCTCCTCGCTAGAAAGAAGGGGAAACTGGCCGATCTCCTTTAAATACATCTGAACAGAATCGGAACTTGAATCTCCGAATTCTTCTTCAATCTTTTTTTTCTGGTCATATTCTTTATTCTTTTCTTCCTCAAAGACTCTTCCCGATTCAATGATATTAACATTGGCTGATTCCAGACGCTCATAGAGTTGTTCGAGGCCTTGGATATCCTGCTCAATATTCGGAAAAGCATTTAAGACCTCAACTTGGGTGACAAAACCTCGATGGCGGCCTTTAGCAATGATGGCCGAAATCGCCTCTTCACTGAGGATTTCTTTTTTAACGCCTTTAGGGGATCTCTTCTTTTTCCTCGAAACCCTAGAAGGGGCCTTTGAGGCCTTTTTGAATTTTTTCTTTGTTTTAGATGCCATGTATAGTTATATGTTTTCTATCTGAGATAATTCGCCGGCTAATTGGCTGAACTTAGAAGCCAATTCATTAAGCTTTTTAGAATCTTTTAAAGCTTCAGCCGCTTTAATGTCATACTCCAGTTTGACGAGCTCTACCCCGATCGCTCTTTTCTTAACGAGGCGGATAGCTTTGGCTAATTCCTCCCCTATCTCTTTTTCGCCTGTATCCTTCCAGAATTCCTCTCCCCGGATAGAGGCGAAGGAAATGGCCGTGGCCTCAGGGCCCTTGAACCCGGCCATGAATTCCTTTAGAGAAGCATTTGAATCTTTTAGCTTAGTTAAGACGCTAGCCACCACTGGGTGAAGCAGCGAATGATCAATATCTTTCTGGGCCTTGTATCCTTCTGGATGCTTTAAGGCCAAAGCCAGGATCGTTTCGCTCAGCCCGTCAATATTTAGTTCTGGTAAAGGAATATATTTTTCTTCGACCAAGCTTCGGTCATCATATTGCTCAAGGTCGTCTTTGGCCCTGTTAAGATCCTCTTGGACAGCCTCTTCCTTTACCCGAAAAAGCATAGCCAATTGATTGACCCAATGGGACTTCTCAATGCTTGAAGCCAAACGCTTAATGAAAGGAGCAACGACAGCGAGCATCGTTTTTTTATGCTCGGCCGAAGAAGGGTCGAAACTTTCTTTAGCCCGGTCGAAATAGAAGTTGATGACCGGTTTAGATTTCTGGACAATGTCGGACCATTTAGGCCCGTGCTTTTGGACGTAGTCGGCTGGATCTTTGCATTCCTTATCGTCGATGGCCACTACGCGGATATTGAAATTGTTAGCTAAGGCCAGACCAATGCCTCGCCTGGTGGCGAGGTTACCAGCCTGATCGGTATCAAAGCAAAACCCCAGATTATTAGTAAAGCGCTGTAAGAGCCGGAGATGATAAGGGGTCAGGGCGGTACCGGATGAAGCGACGGCGTATTTTACGCCGGCCTGGTGTGACATGAGGGCGTCCATATTGCCCTCGACCAGAATACATTGGTCCGCCTTCTTAATCTCCAGTTTGGCCTTGGAAAGGCCGTATATTATTCGGCTCTTATCGTAGATCAGCGTCTGAGGTGTGTTTATGTATTTTGCCACACTTTCCCCCTCTTTGGCAAGCCCTTTATCCCCAGGCTCAAAAATACGGCCAGAAAAGCCAACGATCCGATCTTGAGGATCGGTGATGGGGAATATGATTCTTGAACGGAACCGGTCATATATGTCATCGGTCCCATCCTTCTTAATGGAGACGCCGGAGGCGACAATATCTTTCTGGGAATAGCCTTGGGACTTAAGAAAATTTCCTAAGGAATGCCAATCGGCTGGGGCAAAGCCTAATCTGAATTCTTGGATTGTCTCAGTCTTAACTCCCCTCTCTGCAAGGTATTGCGAAGCTTTATTTCCCATTGAAGAATTATGGAGCTGCTTTTCAAAAAACTTAGTGGCTAATTCACATATCTCATACAAAGGAGACTTTTCGTCAGCTTTAACTTTTTGGGCAGCATCGTATTTCAACTCCACTCCCGCCTTCTGAGCAAGAATCCTAAGAGCTTCCGGGAACTCTACCCCTTCAATCTGCTGGATGAAGGTGAAGGCGTCCCCTCCTAAAGAGCACCCAAAACATTTCCAGGATTGCCTATCTGGAGAAACATAGAAGGAGGGGGTCTTCTCATTATGGAAAGGGCACCGGCCTTTATAATTGATGCCGGACTTTTGGAGCTTAACGTAGCTCCCAACGACATCGATGATATCAAGCCGGTCTTTGATTCTAGAGACGTTATCTTCCATCTCAATACTGTATCCTAGCATTAAATAAATGAAAAGGACTAAAGACTAACAAACGCGGGGAACCCGCGTCAGAAGAGAGATACGAAATCAACAATCAATGGAAAGAAAATAACAAGGAGTATGCTAACCGCAGAAATAATAAGGATGGGCCCGCAATAGGATCTGGCTTTGGTGAGCATATCTTTCTGAGGATCTATCTAAAGATTACTGCATCTGCATGAAAAATCAATTTAAAAGCCGGCTACCTGCACGCGATAGAAGACGCGTGCTGGC
>DATDZX010000028.1:0-4456 GCA_036516715.1 Minisyncoccota bacterium
GCATTTTCTCTAACTTTCCAGACAAGAGTAAGCCCTTTTTGAACAGTCGGCGGCAAATCAGAAAACTTCATTACGGTTGCCTTCTTAGCCATATATGTTAATGGGCTTCCGTGAGTATACAAAAATACAAAACTTTTTCAACTATCCCGCCTTCCTATATTTCTTAATAGCCAAAGGGGCAAAGACGGCTACTAAGCCTAGCATCCAGACAAAAGAGATCCATAGTTCTCCCTTCTCTAAGGTTGAACCCAGGGAAAGGGACCTAACTACATTCGCTACGTGAGATATCGGGTTATTCCTAGCAAACGCCTCTAACCAATCAGGCATTGTTTGGACAGGCACAAAGATTGAACTGGCGAAGACTAAAGGAAATACCCAGATAAACCCGGCTGACTGGGCGGTCTCGACATCTTTTACCGCGATACCAATCAAAGCCGAAATCCAAGAAAAGGCAAAACCAAACAAAAGCATGATGAAAAGAGCCAGAAGAGCGTCCCCAAAATTCCCTTGAAACCTATACCCTATTGCATACCCCACCCCCGTCATTAAAAGAATCACAAAGATATTACGAATTACGTCCGAGATAGTTCGGCCAGCTAAAACCGCTCCTCGCCAGATAGGGAGGGATCTAAATCGTTCAATGATTCCTTTTGACAAATCGGCGGCTAGGCCGATACCGGTCATCATTGAACCAAAGAGAACAGTTTGCACAAGAATACCTGGTAAAAGATAATTGACATATTTTACTCCGGGCGTATTGATGGCCCCGCCAAAAACATAGACAAAGAGAAGAACAAACATCACTGGCTGAATCGAAGAAAAGACAACCAATTGCGGCAGACGGAAATATAAGAGCAAATTCCGCCTAATCATCTGCATTGTGTCGGGAAAAGCGTTATGCATGTTCATTTTCGGCTGGATGGCCGGTTAGCTTTAAAAATACCTCATCCAAGGTCGGCCTTCGCAGAATTATATCTTCTAATGGTACATGGGCCATATCTAGGCGTCTGACAGCTTCAATCAAAGCCTGACTTCCTTGCTTAACTGGGAGAGTCACATGGCCCGATGCTTCATCAATTCTTGGCTTTTCCGTACCAAGATTCCCTATCGCTTCTCCTGCCCGATGAATCATTTCATGCCGGGTCACGTGGAAATCTAATATTTCGCCGCCGATCATAGATTTTAATTCTCTAGAGGTGCCCTTAGCAATTAACCGGCCATGATCAATGACTGCGATCTGATCAGCTAAATGGTCAGCTTCTTCAAGATATTGGGTGGTTAGAAGGATAGTTACGCCGGTAGCAACCAGTTCTTTAACAATACTCCACAGCTCATTCCGACTTCGAGGATCAAGGCCGGTTGTCGGCTCATCTAGAAAAACGACTTGGGGATTGGACATGAGACTGGCCGCTAGATCGAGTCTTTTTCTCATGCCTCCGGAATATGTCTTAGCGCTCCTATCCGCCGCATCTAAGAGATCAAATCTTTGAAGAAGCTCTTCTGATTTTCTCTTAACTCGATCTTCTTCAAGATGGCAGAGTCGTCCGATTAGTTGAAGGTTCTCCCGACCAGTAAGATATTCATCAATGGCGGCGTGCTGGCCAGCTAAGCCGATAATCTCTCTGACTTTTGATCCTTCTCTGGCCACATCATACCCGCCTATATGGACCGAGCCTTCGGTCGGAGACAATAGAGTGGTCATAATTTTTACTAAGGTTGTCTTGCCAGCGCCGTTAGGCCCCAAAAGAGCCAAGACCGAGCCCATGGGCACTTCAAGATCGATTCCTTCTAAAGCCTTTACATCACCGAAATACTTTTTTACCCCATAAGCACTTATCATCGTATTGTGCCTGGGGGCTGGTAGATCGGAGGCAAAACTGCCTTTTACCGACTGGAAGGCTTCGATAATATCGCCTGGCACCCAGCCGGCCCGAAACAGGGCATCTCGTATTTCCCCTTCTGTCATCTGGGCCTGTTGGGCTTTTTCTATATATCTGACTATTTCAGGATGATTCATAATGTTGTCTCTCTAAGTCCTTTATGGTATACATGTATCGATTCTTTGACAATACCATGCATGAATCAATGAGAACCGACCTAAGACCGGAATGCTTTGATGATGTCATTAACAGGGCTCGGCATATGTTCGGCCGGATGTCTAGAGAATTCAAAGTTTCAGGCCCCGGTTTTCTTGTTGTTGCCATCGCTGATCCGCCTAATAGATTTCCTTTCCTTGCTTGTGCCCTTGACGAGGGCAAGCCTGAGGTAATTCAACTTCACCACGACTATGCCTGTGAACAAGTCAGGCGGCTAGCCAGAACAATGTTTGAAGATGGTCACCGAAGCAGCTGGCAAAGCAGATGTCTGGATCTCAGCCAGAGAGGTGGAGCAATATCAACCACTAGATACATTCTGGCCCAGTCTTCAGACCTTCCGGAGGCGGCCAATGAAGCCTGCATGCTCAGCTTGGCCGTGTGTCTAAGGCTTTTGTCTCAGCCAGAGGCTGAGGAGATTGCGAAGATAACAAGAAATCCTTACTTTCCGAAGATCTATGAAGATCTAGAGGATGACGGAAGTTTCGGAATCGGATAGAACCTGACCGCATGACGCGGTCTTTTGATTAAATAAGGTTGAGGACTTTCCACCAGGCTTCAATGTATTCAGGCCGACGGTTTTGATATTTCAAATAGTATTGTTAAATCAGTACAACTTGGTAAAATTTAAATATGGCTAAGATAGACAGACAAATTATGATGGTTGCTTTTGATGCTTTTAAAAGTCTTTGCAGTAACGGGCTCTCCAGAAAAGAAGCAATTGAAGAAATCAATACTAAATTCGGTATACCTCCTAATACCTTGTATGACTGGTACAAAAACTCTCATATTCCTTATGGACGCAAAGGAACGATAAGTTATCGACCAGAGATTTATTATGTTATGGGCGCACTATTAGGAGATGGATGTCTCTATAAATGGAAGCCGACCAACAACTTTGTCATCCTTGTAGGTGATGAAAAATTTACAACAAAATACTCAACCCGACTAGAAAAATGTATTTCCCGAAAAGTAAAACCTTATATAGATAGGAGTAAAAATATCTGGTTTGTGAGGACAAACAACTTTGAACTTTATGAATTGTTTAAAAAATTAAGAAATAATCTAGGCTATTTAAGAAATCTGATTACAAAAGCGGGAAAGAAATCGGCACTATTGTTTATAGAAGGATTTTTTGATGCTGAAGGCTGTATTAAAGTTATAAAAGAAAAGGTTAGGATTACTCCAAAGATTTGTCCAGATATAACAAATACAAATTTAGAACTTATAAACCTGGTTAGGCAATTAATTTTAGAAACGATGGGAATCCAATCAGCCATTTCAGTCCAAAAAGCATATGGCAACGCAAAAATAGCATACCACCTAAGAATCTACCGAAAAGATGATGTGCGGACATTCTTAAAATATGTACACACAACAAAACTAAAGGGAGAAAAAATTAGACTGGTAAGAAACTGGCTAAATAAGTTTTAATACTTTCCAGAAAGCCTCTATGTATGCTGCTCGATTGTAAGTATATCGAACATAGTACGAGTGTTCCCAGACATCGAGACCAATGACAGGCTCATGGCCTTTCATGTATGGAGAGTCTTGAAGGGGCAAGTTGTACAAAACAAGTTTACCGTCATCTCGAGCCAACCAAGTCCAGCCTGAGCCAAAAAGCTTGGTCGCTAAA
Organism: Minisyncoccota bacterium; assembly: GCA_036516715.1. Lineage (GTDB taxonomy): Bacteria > Patescibacteriota > Minisyncoccia > 2-02-FULL-40-12 > GWA2-44-9 > DATDZX01. The sequence continues at coordinate 3,730 of DATDZX010000028.1, forward strand.
TCAGTAAACTGCTTTTTAAAATCTTCGACTGAACCAAATGTAGCCACAACATCTGAAACAAGCTTTTCATCCTTTTGATTAGCTGGATCTAAGATCTTCCAGAAGAGGGAGTGATTTACTTGGCCACCGCCATGGTTGCGGATCGCCGTCCGATCCGCTTCAGCGACCTTCAAAGAATCAAGGTCCCTTAAAAGATCTACTAGGGACTTTTCTTGAAGGTCAGGATATTTTTCTAGAGCCGCATTAAGCTTATCAATGTATGCCTGATGATGCTTAGTATGATGGATCTCCATTGTTTTAGCATCAATATATGGCTCTAAGGCATCATAAGCGTATGGCAACTGAGGCAATTCGTATTTCATGTTTAGTTATTTTCTTAATGCCAAGTATTTTTCAACCTGGCCTTTATCAAAACCAAAAATGATGTGGCCATCAATATCAATAACGGGAACGCCTAGTCGGCCTTGGCTCTTTTGAAGCAATTCGCCTTGTTTGGATGGGTTTTTAACCACATCAATCTCTTCAAAGGCCACATCCTTTGATCTAAAATATTCTTCGGCTATCTTGCAATACGGACATGTAGGGGTCGTGTAGATGAGAACTTTGTTCATTTTATTAATGGTTTTGTTATTTTTTCTAAAATACTAACTCTTCTTTTAATGTTTGGGAGGTCTTTATCATCTATTCTATCTACGACTTCATGAACCGTCTCCAATTCATCCTTAAC
>DATDZX010000029.1:0-14333 GCA_036516715.1 Minisyncoccota bacterium
AAAAATTAACCTGAAGAGATCGGCTAGTGCCTAAATAGCTGCCAACAGCTGTATGATTGAGGGTCTGGTTGTTACAGGTGCCCGGTGTTAATGTGTACGTTGCCCCATTGGACATAACCGGCTGGCCAACAGCTGGCTTGCCTTGGTTGATATATATACACCACTCAATAGCGCTATCGGCGGCGTAAAGAGAACCGACTGACCCCGGTCCCGCCTCAAGCGAGGCCCTTATCTTTGGAATGAATGTGGCGGCTAAAGTTAGTGAAATTGCCAATAGAATGCCCATGATCAAAACGGCAAAGACGATGATTGAACCTTGTTGTGTTTGATTAGAATTCACTTTGCAGATCTCTGGATGTTACCGTGGTTTGTAAATCAAAAGTTAAAATCTCTTTCCCTGTCCGGTTCTGGACGCCGGCGATAATCGAAACTCTTGCGGGTTGATCGTCCCCGCTGTTTGATCCGGTAATGCAGAAATTAAGACGGGTAAAATTTACTTCTCCGCTCGATATTTCAGTGGCCACGCCATTTTCTGTCCTTTGAACAATACCATTATTAACATTGTAGGAAACGTTGCCGTTTACCGGGTGGGTCATCGAAAGAGAAGAGGTGGCGCAATTTGAATCCTGGCCGGAAATGGAAGCCACTCGTATTTCCCGAGCCATTAATTCAAGAACATAAAGGCTTTGTTCTTGTATTTTCTGAGCCGAAAAAGCCCGTCGCTCTATATTTAAAGCTTGAACAAATATTCCGCTTATCGCCACGGCGATAATGGAAAAGATAAAAGCAGAGATGATGACTTCAATGATTGTAAATCCTTTCTCAGTGTTTTTCATTTCCAGTCGAATAAATGGGATTCGGCCGAGATGGTCTTAATGTCTCCGCCTTTGGTTGGTCGGCTAACCGCCGCCACAACCCTTATCTCCCCAGCATTAATTTTAGTGATGGTAATCGTTCTTTGAAATGGCGTAACCGCTCCGGCTTGGTAAGAATAGACACCGTTGGCAATAGAGAGAGAGGGGTTTGTTCCCAAAGCGATCAAAGCATTGGAATTATATTCCACCCGATACACCCCGTCTCCTAAACCGCTATCAAAGGGTCGGCTGTTAAACCAATTAGCATCCCTCATGGCCCTAACCACCTCTAGGCCTTCTTGGGCCAGATGGGCGGAAATCATGTCGTCCCGGATGTAAAAAGAAGTAGTAGTGGCGACGGCGGTGAAATAGAACATGGGAACCAAGGCTAAAGAAAGCAAAACCAGTGTCACCAAAGCCTCGATGATTGTAAATCCTTCTTCTTTTTTCATATGGCTTCTAATTTTCCAGAGGTATATATCCGGATCGATTTGCAGTCATTGGGACAGGTACCACCTTTCTTCTTAACCGTAATCGTCAAAGGCGGGGCGGTCAAAGCCGAGTCGTTATTCAAATATGTCTTAGGGTGGGGCGGCTCAAAGAAGATATCGTTAAAGCTAAACGCAAATTCGACTCTTTGATCATTAAGTGATTTTGTCTCCGTGATCTCATCTTCAGAAGAAGAATAGTTTCGATTGATGCTTGCGCAATTGGTCGTGGCGGCATTGGGGCCAACATAGATGGAGTAACGGTTGGCGTCTACATACCGTATACCGTAGCCGCATCTTATCAATCCTCCATATTTCGTGCTTGAGATGGAACGCGATTTGGCTATCTGGATATCGCTGGTTAAAACCGAAAGAGATTCTTCAAGAAGAATTCTAGTTCTTGAAAATTGACCGGCCATGAGGCTGGCAAAAAGAGTTATCAGCGCCAAAACAACAATCACCTCAATGAGGGAGAATCCATTTTTCATTGAATGGTAACTCTAATTACGTCTCCCGGCTTCAATGCATAGCGGTGGACAGCGGAAAGAGATACCGGTTGGTAATTCCTGGAGATCCTAATTCGATTCTCTGAGAGATTGTATTTATCGACCCTTTCCACCACCATCTCCCCTTTTTGGTTGAGGCTGTACTCCAAATGTATATCCCCAGCTTGAGCAGCGACAAGAATGGCTTCAAACACTGACATTGATGGCCCAACCCAGCCTTCAAAAACTCTATCTGAATCTTTGAAATCAAAGACCACCCGGGCTTCTCCTGCCGCCCGTAATGTTTCTGAGCCGGAAGATACGATCAGCGCCCAAATAACGGCCAAGATAATAGCCGCCATGATAATGGGGTTGGTAGACTGATTAAAAAAAGTGTAGAAGTGCTTTTTGTAGTTCATGGGCAAAAAGAATATATCCGATTGCTACTCCTGAGAGACATGAGCCAAAAGGCAAAGGCGTCTTCATCTCCGCCCTCTTAGTGGCTAGAAGAATAATCCCCCATAAGGCGCCAACCCAGATGGCCAGGATAGTAACTAATACCCCCCAAGGATAGCCTAAGGCTAATCCAATTAAGAAAACAAGCTTTACATCGCCTAGGCCCAGCCACCGGCCAGAAGAGCATATATACAGTATACCAAAGAATGAGGCTAGGAATATACCAGTCAAGACAGACTCCTTGAAAAGTTCTGGTTTTAAGAAGTAAATATATGCAAAAGAAAAGATAATAGCGGGGAAAACAATAACATCAGGGAGGATAAAGAAAAGAAGGTCAAAGAAAAAGAGAAGGATAAAAATACAGAGAAGAAAAAGATGAAAGTCGGGGGTTAAACTCAAAGAAAGCCGGCTTAAGAAAAATACTAATATAAAAGCCGTGAATAATTCTAAGGCTGGATAGATGTGCGAAAGACTGTGTCCACACTTCCGGCATTTACCTTTCTGGATGATAAAGCTTACCACCGGAATTAGCTCATACCAAGACAAGGTCTTGTGGCAATGGGGGCATTGAGAGCGGCCAAGGATACCTTTTGCTCTCCTCGTCACAAGTACTCCAAAAAAACTTCCCAGGGAGAGGCCGACTAATATGTATATGAGAAGAAGCATTAGGAATATCATACCATAACAAAAGACCCGCCAGAGCGGGTCTTTTGTGAATGAGAAGCTATTTCTGCCCTACATCATAGATGCAATCTCTGGCTGCGCCGGCATTGTATGCCGCCGTACAGGCTTCGGTAGTGGTAGCATTGGAGGCATCGATGGCATTACCGCTCCAGCCAGTTGAATTGATATCAGAGTCGTTGGTCATGGCTTGACCGTTCTTCTGTTCAAGTTCTGACCAGAGATGGAATTGGGTCGGATTGGTGGCCGGGTTGTATGAGTAGAAGTAGTCGGCGGCGGTAACTGGATCTTTGGGCAAGGCTGCAACAGTTAGATATTTGCCTAAATTGGCTATATTCAGAGCCGCTGGATAATGTCCGTTATTATCATCAAAATACAGCTCCATAGCATTCCTTAATTGGCTGACATTGGTAATCCGCTGAGTGTCTCTAGCTTTTCCTCTAGCGACGCCAAGCTGAAGAAGCAAGAGGGTTGCTAAAACACCGATGATGGCGATAACGACGAGCAACTCGACCAAGGTGAATCCCTTTGAGAGGTCAAATGAGAGTTTATGTTTTTTCAATTCTGGATAGGTATTCTGCTCCATTCTTTGTTTGATTTAAACAAGGAATCAAGAGAAAAACCATTGTTTACCTTTATTATACGTTTTGTTTAAACAGCCTGTCCAATTAAGATATCAACATCAGCTTAAGATATCAACATCAGCCCGCCCCGACCAAGCTATATATCGGTAGAAGGATACTCGAAACAAGAACGGCTACCCCGAAACCAAGCAAAACTACCATTACCGGCTCGATTAATTGAGAGATGCTATCAATGGCGTTATCTGATTCGGATTTATAGAACTTGGCCACATGTTGGAGCATGCCATCGAGTTTGCCTGTTTTTTCGCCGATAGCGGTCATAGAGGTGAATAAGGGCGGGATCTCTTCTTTATGCTGGCTGAAAATCTCGGAGATCGTCCCTCCGTTCCTGACATTGGCTTGGGCATCAATAATAATGTTCCTATAAGAAATATTGCCAACCAAGTCAGCGGTTATCTGAAGGGCGTCCAAGATGGAGATGCCAGCGCCGATGAGAGTCGTTAAGCTTTCAGCGATCCTGGCCAGATAGAGGTTTCTGACGACGATGCCCAAAGAAGGCATCCTGACTTTGGCTTTGTCATACCAGACTCTTCCTGCCGGCGTTCTGAGATAGGCGACAATGCCAAAGACTAAAAGCAAAAACCCGACTACCAAAAAGGCCAGATTGTTATTAATGAAATCAATGGCGAAGATGAGGACCCTGGTGGTGAGAGGCAGATCGACATTGCCTACATCTTTAAATATGGTCAGGAGCTGTGGCAGGACGTAAATTACCATAATAAATGTCACCACGACTAAAGCGAAGAGCACGAAAACCGGATAGGCCAAGGCCCCTTTGAGCTTTGAAGATATGGCCTGGCTCTTCTCCAAATATTCAGCCAAGTAATTTAAAGAATTGTGGAGCTTGCCCGATATTTCTCCTGACTGGACAAGGCGAATATAGAAGGGAGAAAAGAGTCTTGGATAGTTGGCCAGAGCCCCGGAAAGAGATGATCCGCTTTCAACCGACTCGGCAATATTAAGGATCATCTTCTTAAAGGAGGGCTTCTCCATCTGGATGGATAAAGTTCTTAGGCCCTCAGCTAAAGGCATATCGGCATCAATCAGAGTTGAGAGTTGCCGGGTGAACATAACAACATCTTTTGATCCTGGTCTCTGCAGATATTCATTAAGGTCGATAGAGAAAAGATTCCTTTTAACAGGGTTTAATGAAAAAACAGTCCAACCCTTGCCATGAAGGATGGTTACCGCTGCCGATTCATTGGAAGCATCAATTGTGCCTTCGAATATCTCCCCGATACTGCTTTTAGCTTTATATGTAAACTCCATAATTAAATCTTAAGATTCTGAGGGTTGGAGGCATAGAACTCGGCTCTTTCAAGAGATATCTCTTTTTTGCGGACTAATTCCGCTAATGATCGATCAAGAGAAATCATGCCCATTTCCTGGCTGGTATCGATGACTAAATCTAATTGTCTGGGCCGGTTGTCTCGGATCAGGGTTCGGACAGCTGTCGTGGCCACCATCACTTCCACGGCCGGAATCAAACCTCCTTTAACCCGAGGAATAAGGCGCTGGGATATAATACCGGAGATGGTGTTGGCCAACTGGGTCCTGATCTGAGGCTGCTGGTTGGGCGGAAAGCTGTCAACGATTCTCTCGATGGTCTGGGAAGCGCTATTAGTGTGGAGCGAGGCTAAAACTAAGTGGCCGGTTTCAGCCGCTGTCACGGCCGCGCTCATTGTCTCATAATCCCTCAACTCCCCGATCATGATGACATTCACGTTCTGACGGAAGGTAGAGCGGATGGCTTTACTAAACGAAATAGTATCCTGGCCCACCTCTCTCTGGTCAATGATGCTTTTCTCTTCCTGGAAGATATATTCGATCGGATCCTCGATAGTTACGATCTTCTCCCCCCTCTCTTTGTTAATAGAGTTGATCAGGCTGGCCAGGGTCGTTGATTTGCCATGGCCATTAGGGCCAACCACCAAAACAAATCCTTGAGAAAGTTTAGTAAAGATCTTAAGAATCGGCGGCAGTGACAAATCTTCAATGGTCTTAATTTCATTAGGAATGAGGCGGATGGAAGCGGCAACGCTGCCTTTGGTATGGTAGACATTAGCCCGGTACCTAGCTTTATTTTGCGACTCGTATGAAAAATCTAATTCCTTCTCGGCCAAGAATCTGGCTTTTCTTTCTTCGCCTATCAGGGCGAAGACAAGTTCTTTTAAGCTGTCCGGGTTAAGAATCTCTTTGGAGGTGAGCTGGACCAGGCGGCTGTCGACCCGAAGAATAGGATAATTGCCCGGAGACAAATGAAGATCAGTCGCCCCATTCTGGGCGGCAGTGGCTAATAGTTCTTGGAGGTATTGGTTTGGATCCATGTGTTTATGCGCTCTCGTTCGCTTGGGCGACTTCAAGCAACTCTTCTAATGATACTACACCCTTGAGCACCTTTAAAATCCCATCTTGGAACATGGTGATCATGCCTTGGCGTTTAGCCTCCTCTCGGAGGGCCGCTTCCGAGATGCTGCCTAAGGTAATCTTCTCTAATTCATCATTCATTTCGAGCATCTCAAATATGCCGATCCTGCCTTTATATGCCTTGCCACCGCAGACCTTGCAGGGGTTCTGATTCGGCTTATATATCTCATAGCCTGACTTTGAAAGGTATTCCCCTCTCAATTCTTCCGGCATGTCATTAATAGCATCATCGATTATCTTTTTCTCGCCCTCATTGGCTTTGGTCTTAACCTTGCATTCCGGGCATAACCTTCTTAAGAGCCTTTGGGCGGCGGCCACGCTCACCGTCGGCGGAATTAAGTATTTCTCCACGCCCATATCGATCAATCTTGGAATAACACCGATGGCGTCATTGGTGTGGAGGGTGGACAAAACAACATGACCGGTCAAAGCGGCCTGGGTAGCCAAAGCCGCCGTCTCCCGGTCTCTGATCTCGCCGACCATGATTACGTCTGGGTCTTGGCGGAGGATATGCCTTAGGCCGGAGGCGAAAGTATATCCGATCTCTTCATGGACTTGAGATTGATTAACGCCGTCGATGTAGTATTCAATTGGATCTTCAAGGGTAACAATATTGATGTCTTCGGTGTTGAGCTCCTTTAAGATGCCGGCCAGGGTGGTTGATTTACCTGAACCAGTCGGGCCAGTCATGAGGATGCTGCCGAAAGGCTTCGCCATTGCTCTCTTAAGAATCTCTAAGGACCGGCCTTCAAATCCAAGGTCGGCAAGATTAACTGTTCCACTAATAGGGTCCAAGATTCTCATGACCACTTTTTCCCCGTTCTTGGTAGGGAAAGTTGAAACGCGAAAATCTACTTTCCGATCAGCTATTTTTGTCGAAAATCTTCCATCTTGAGCCAAGCGGGTCTCGTCGATTTTCAGGTCGGAGAGGATCTTGACCCTTGTGACTACAGCTGACTGGAGGTTTTTTGGGAGATTTAAGGTCGTCAAAAGAACGCCATCGATCCTGAATCTTGTCCGAACCCTGTCTTCAAAAGGTTCAATATGGATATCAGAAGCTCGAGATTCAACGGCGTGCTTAAGCATCGCTGCCACGATTCTAGTGACCGGGGCATCAGCCGATATCTCCTCGCCCGGGGCGGCGATAATATCGCCCTTGCCTTCTTTTTTCTTGATTTCTAATTCCTCGGAGAGAGACTCTAAGGCTTTGCCGACTTCGCCGGTCAAGGTTCGATACTGCTTCACGATTGAATCGAAGTCTTTGTAGTCAATAACATATTTGTCTAAAGTCAGCCCTTTATCAGCGGCGATGAATTTAAGAGCCTCCAGGGCATTAACGTCTTCCGGGTTAATAATCCCGACTTTCAATGTATTCCCCTCTTTGGCGAAAGGAACGATCTTGTAAAAGATAACGACTTCTTCCGATATCTCTTTCAAAGCTTCCTTATCAATTTCGATTTCTTTCAGGCGGATGACGGGGAGATGGTAGGCTTCGGACTTGAGATTTAAAAGATCGTCATTGGAAATACGCCCCTTGAGGATAAGGAGCTGGCCGAAGTCTTTATTCAGTTTTTGAGCTTCGCTTTCGAGGTCTCCCCGCTCAGCATCAGTTACGATTGAACGCTTGACCAGGGTCTCGATAAGGGTGGTGGGAAGTTTTTGGGCCATTGCATAATTAAAAAGGGGCAAACAGATCTTTCTTGCCGGTTAAGCCAGGCTGGACCGGCGACTCGCCGAAGGCGCTTAAGGTCGAGAATACTTTGTCGCTCAATATCCCAAAGCCAATAGTGATAGTCTTAAATTGCTTAAGGCTGTCATTATTTTGATTTATCGGAGCCGGCGGTACGGAAGAGATAGCGGGGACAATCGCCTGGGCGTAATAGAAATAGCCACCAACTAGGCCCAGAAGAATGATTAAGATAATAAATAGGTTATTTTGTCTCATGGTTATTTTAAATAATAGGCATTGACTCTGACCCTGAAGCCAAGGTTCCCTCCGCCGGCTGATTGGGTGGCATCAATTGAGACCACATCCATTAAGCGGATATTCTTTTCAAGGGTTTCAAGAAAAGAAACCAGGGAAAGGTACGAACCGGATAAAGATATGTCTATGTTCAATGTATTATACGGGATATTCTGGTCAGCTTTCTGGTCGGCTAATCCAAGACTTACCAACTGAAGACCGGTTCTGCCAGCGATATCCTGGATAGCCGAGACCACCTCGGCCGCGCTCTTCTTAGCTGGCACGACCGAAGATAGCCTCGCTACCTCCTGCTCCCTCTTTTGATACTCTTTGACGATTTCCTCTATAGAGGCAATAGTTTTGGTTCGGTCGTCTAACAAGGCTTGCCTCTCAGAGACGGCTGTTTGGGTTTGGCCAATCATTGAATACGAGGGCATAACGAAAACCCAGAAAAGGACTCCCGCTAAGGCGCATAAGACTGCGCCGGTTAAATTTTTTGATCCGGGGCTCATTGGGTAGCTTGCTGGTTAGTGTTTTCAGGCATTTCTAAGAATTTCTCTCTTTCGAATGATACGGTCATGTTGAATTGGAGAGTACCATCCGTTCTAGATGTCACGCTATCCAGCGTCACATCTGAAATATTGTCATGGTGGACAAAGGAAGCGATCTGCTTGGCGATGGTTGAATAGCTGTTGGTCTTAGCTTTGAATATCAAACGTCTTTCATTTAAGGAAGCGGAGAATGATTCAAATTGGATTTGGCTTTGGAGTGTATTGGCGATAGTGGCTAGGCCCTGGGACCAGCGGACATGGTCTTTAAGGAGGGGGGCGATCAAAGTCAATTGCTTATGGAAAATAATTAGTTTCTGCTCTGCCTCTTTGTTTCTTCTCTCCTCTGTTGCCTTTATCTGTTCATCCAAGTCCACTAATTTCTTGTTAAGGGTATTATTGTATAGCCTTAAACCGATACCCGAAAGGGCGACTAAAACAATAACAGCCAAGCTTATAAAAAGAAGCCGGTTCTCGCCAGGTATTTTCACTTCAATACTCTTTCTTGTTTCGGGAAGCAATTGTAGTCCCCCTTTCTCAGGCATTAGATATAGTATATCTTAGTAATCCTGATTTGTTATCAACAAATCAGGATTCTCTCATGGCTAGGCCGAGGGCCACCGCGAAAGTGTTTGATATTTCCCCTATCAAGGGCTGGATATGGGGGGAAGATATGACTCGGGCTAAAGCATTGCCCGTCACGATTGGCCGGCCCAACTTCTTTTCAAAGTATTCTTTGAAATGGGGCATGTTGGCCAAACCGCCAACTAAAAGGATTCTGGAAACGCTTTGCTTCTTAGCTTCCTCGTAGTGGGTGATGGTCTTCTGGGTCTCAAAGGCCATCATGTCAATCAACGAAACCATTGCTTTATTAACCACATTCTCGTCTGTTTCCTTAAGCCCCATCTTTCTTTTAAGGTCTTCGGCTTTTTCGAGGCTGACATTTAAAGATCGGGAAATTGACCTGGTAATCTCAAAGCCTCCGATCTCATAGTTATGGCTCAACCTCTCATAGCCTCGATTAACAATGATGATGGACGTGCTTCTACCGCCAATATTGATCAGGGCCGTTGGGCTTAGATCATTCCCTAAAAGAGATCTAATAAGAGCGGAGTTCTCTAGTTCAAGAGCCAAGAGATTTAAGCCCGACTCTTTCATAATGGTTTGGTACCGAAGGGCATCTTCTTTTGGAATAGCCGCTAAAAAGACTGAGACCGTTGGGGCTTTGCCTGTTTGGGGGGTTGTCTCGATGATAGACCAATCGTAGACGACCTCGTCTAAAGGCAGAGGGACGTATTTCTTGGCTTCAAAAGGAATGGCCTTGGCTAGTTCCTCTTCTGAAAGATATGGTATCTCAATCATGGTGGCAAAGGTTGAAAAAGACGGGATTGAGGCGACCACATCTTTAGTCGATATCTTCGCCCGTTTAAGCATTTCTTTGACTCCCCAGATTATCTCACTGTCGGGAAGCTTTAAGATATTCTCATCCCCGCTAGCGGCATTCTTTGAGCCTTTGAATTCAAAGAGGCCATAGTTGGTCAAGTTGAATCTGGAGTCCTTCTTTTCCAATTCGATCGCCTTGATCGAAGCCGTCCCGATATCGATCCCTAATTTTCTTTGAGACTTAAAGAGAGAAAATGGCATAGATAGTATATACTCAGTATATACTAAGGCATATTTCATGCACATACCTTTTCTTCAACATGCTCTTGATGCCGTCTTTCCGCCCCAGTGTTTGGGCTGTAAAAAATATGCCCAGACATATCTCTGCCATCAATGCTTCAATTCAATTCCGCTTAATGTAGATTTTGTTTGTTTGGGCTGCGGGGTCAAAACAGAATCCCAGAAGCCCTGTCCTGAATGCATAAGCCGATGGTCCCTTGATGGTCTCTACGTGGCTACCCAGTACAGCCACCCCCTTTTAGAGAAAGTTATTAAGGGGTATAAGTATAGGTTTATTGATTCTCTTTTGGTGCCTTTAGCTAAGTTAATGGGCCGGTATCTTGTTTCAATTAAAGAGTCGCCTTTTAAAGATAATCCCCTCTTAGTTTCGGTGCCTCTCCACCCCAGAAGATTCAGATGGCGGGGCTTTAACCAGTCTGACCTTCTGGCGAGAGAGCTATCAAAAGACTTTGGTCTGGAGTATATGGATTGCCTGACGAAAAACAGAAGCACTCAACCCCAAGCAGAACAGAAAGATAAAGAATCGAGAATGAATAACATTGGATCATCATTCCGGTGTATTAATTCAGAAGTTGTTAAAGGAAGAAGTATTCTATTGATAGATGATATCTGCACTACCGGGGCGACATTAAATGAATGTGCCAGAGTTTTAAAGGAATCGGGAGCTCAAAATGTTTTCGGATTTACGGTTGCGAGGGGGTGAGAAAAATGGTACAATTTAGCGCATTTGGGAAGATGCCTGAGCGGTCGAAAGGAGCACACTGCTAATGTGTTGATCGGGAAACCGATCCGAGGGTTCGAATCCCTCTCTTCCCGCCAATTGGGGAATGGTGTTGACGGCGAAACGGAAAAATCAGAAAAACGCCCTCTTGGATATTTTGGAGTAGACAGTTGATCTGTGATCTATCGCCATGATTTTTACAATACTCTTTTCGATTATGAAAATTATTCTGTAATCTCCAACCCTGAGCTTGTGAAAGCCTCTTAGAGAGCTTCTTAACGGTTTCCCGTAAAGCTCCGGCTTCAAAGCCAGCCGCTTATTTATCGCCCGTTCAATCTTGTCTCGCCATTTATGTGGAAGCTTGGGGATATCTTTTCTGGTAACCAGGGGATGATATACGATTCGAAACATTATTTCTTCCAAGCTTTTTTATGGGAGATGTATTTAACTTTCATTGCATAACGCCTTTCGGCGATCTCGTCCCAGACTTGGTCTTCTTCTATCTCCAAGGCTTTTTCAATAAGGCGGACGGCTTGGGTTGCCTGAGGGATCCGATCTCTTTGGGCCAAACATTTGAGAGCTTCTTTTAATTCATCGCTCAGGCTGAGGTTGATTCTTGTTTTCATGGTAGGCATGTATTTAGTGTATCAAAAGTGTATCATGGAAGTCAAACATTAAGTTTTGGTTAATTACCCATATAAGACATAGAAGGGAATATCTTTTGGATTCATCAGTTGAACCCGAATACTAAATGAAAACGCAGCGTCAAGGCTGCGTGGTTTCTCTCTCTTCTTTTTTCCTGATTACCAGTCCGCAGTTCCCGACTCTCCTCCGGGACCGGCGGAACTTCCCAAGGGCGTGCTGGTCTAGAGAGTAAAGCCCTTCATAGCCAGTGAACTTAACGCAAGAGTGGCTCTCGAGACTATCGTCTCCGCGGCTGAAAATGCATCGGTTATCCATTGAGCCAAAGCCGCAAACTCTGACAGCATCAGCACGAGGGATCGATGGATTCTTACCATCGCCGCAGCCTCCTACTCTGTAAATTTCCTCACTGCTATCTGCTTGAATGGTAAGACCATTTTCATCGATCCCTATCGTTACCATCCTCATCGTCAGCCTGACGAGAGAGTTAGTCAGGTGGGCGTGAATATTCGTCATCGCTGACTCAGATCTGAGAAGAGGATGGCCTTCGTAATGTTCGACTCTCAAGGGTGAATCATCGTCCAAGAGTATCGAATACGAATCCTCTTGCTCTCCTTGCTTAGCCGGCTTACCATCCATAGCTCTCAATGCGTCCATAATGATGGGCCTGATATCGACTTCGTCGCCGTTGGCCTGAATTAGATTCCAAGGTCTTGGCACATATGGCTTTTCTATTTCATGATATCCATCTCCGAAGAACATCAGTTGGCCAGTCAACGTTGCTAGCGGACTCATGGGTGTCTAAGAACTAAACTCTTTTACCACTCCATACTTAAACCGTCAAAGGCGGGGATATTTTAAACGGCTCAGCCGTAACCATTGAGCTGTTCATTTTTGACCAAAAACCTTAAAAATCGTATAATATCCCTTGCGTCTTAATACATACATATGCCCGACCAGAAAGCACAATCAAAGGTTGCTCGCTCCCCCATCGTTGTAGTCATGGGCCATGTTGATCATGGCAAAACCAAGATTCTAGATTCCATCCGTCAATCGAACGTGATGGACAAAGAATCCGGAGGCATTACCCAGCACATTGGAGCATACCAAGCCAAAGCTAATGGCAAAACCATAACCTTCTTAGATACCCCAGGCCATGAAGCTTTCTCAGCTATCCGATCAAGAGGAGCGAAGGTGGCTGACCTGGCTATCTTGGTGGTAGCGGCTGATGAGAGCGTCAAGCCCCAAACCAAGGAGGCTATAAAGATTATCCAAGAAGCTCAAATTCCTTTTATCGTGGCGATTAACAAGACAGATAAAGAAGGGGCTAACCCGGCCAAGGTTAGGCAAGATTTGGCCACAGAAAATGTCTTAGTTGAAGACTGGGGCGGAAAAGTTCCAGTCGTGGAGCTCTCAGCCAAGACCGGCAAGAATATTCCTGAGCTTTTAGAAATGATCCTCTTGGTGGCGGAGTTGGAAGAATTAACAGACGATCAGTCCCTCCCCGCTCAAGGCGTGATTATTGAATCAAGCTTGGACAGGCAGAGAGGCTACGTCGCCACGGCCTTAGTCCATAAAGGAATTCTAAAAGCTGGCGACTGGATTGTCGTTGGCACGGTTGTCGGGAAGATAAAGCTGATGGAAGATTTTACTGGCAAGGTCATATCCCAAGCCGTCCCCTCTCAGCCAGTCCTAATTACCGGCTGGCCAGCGGCGCCAGATATTGGTCGGTCATTCGAATCCTCCTATTCCAAAAGCGAGGCTGAAGACCTAAGATCTGATAATGTTGATTTCACCTCTCTCTTCCATTTCTTAAAAGATCCTGGGGTAAGCTCTGAAAAGAAATATCTTAATTTTGTTTTTAAATCCGATGTTACCAGCTCCCTTGAGGCTTTGGATTCGGCTCTAAAGACGATCAAATCAGAAGAAGTTGGCTACAGGGTGGTAGCCTATGATATTGGCAACATCAATGAATCTGATGTTAAGACGGCTATCGCCACCAAGTCCCAAATCTTTGGCTTCCGGGTCGGCATAGAGCCTTCGGCCAAGAAGCTGGCTGAGAAAGAAAATATATCCATTCAAACCTTCGACGTTATCTATGAGCTTATCGAATCGATCAGGAAAGGCATCGGCTCTCTTCTTGAGCCGGAGGTAAATAGGGTTGTCTTGGGTAAGCTCAAAGTCTTAGCCGTCTTTAAGCAAGATGCTAAATCCCAGATTATTGGCGGCCGGGTAATGAATGGTAAAATGGTCAGAGGGTGTTTTGTTGATGCTGTTCAAGGAGATGTCTTAACTCCCATAGGGAAACTAGCTCAATTGCAGCAAAACAAAGAAGACACATCTGAAGTCAAAGAAGGCAACGAAGCCGGCTTGAAAATTGATTCTTCAAAAGGTAGCTATCAAATCAAAGAGGGTGATACATTGGAAGTATACGAGGAGGAGAAAAAAGAGAGGTGGATATAACGGTGCCGTGGTGAAGTAGCTAACACGGCGGTCTGCAAAACCGCTATTCATGGGTGCAAATCCCATCGGCACCTCAAAGTTATGAAAAAAGAAAAACCACAAATTAAAGACCCAGCAATAAGGGACTGGCAAAAAACGATTGAAATTGTCCCCGAAGGCACTAAAGAATTTATATTGCCCGACGTTGAGGGCCGAGTTCATAGAAAGAAAATTCAGTATGATCCCAGGGCCAGGCTTTTTAGGTTCTTGTCAACTGATCCCGAAGAATCTTTGAATAA
>DATDZX010000030.1:0-5905 GCA_036516715.1 Minisyncoccota bacterium
CATGGATCAGATATTACATTCCTGTCTTCTTTCCTTTCTATTTCCGCATATCATGCTATTGAATCAGGGAGTATGGAGCTGATTAATACCCGGCCTGAATCAAAACCAAATATCTCCGTTATCGACATGGTTCATGAGATAAAAAATGGGAACTACTCTTCTTTAAGCCGGAGGGTGAAAGAAGATATTGCCCAGACAATTAAAGAGAAAGGGAAGGTTCTTCTTTTCACTTCTCGAAGAGGATATCTGGGGATGCTTGTCTGCCACAACTGCGGTGATGCTGTAAGGTGTCCCCGCTGTCATGGCGTTATGAGAGTCCATAAAAGTATTGATTTATCCCTAACTTGCCATAAATGTTCATTCCAACAAGCCTTTCCTAAAGAATGTGGGAACTGCCATAGCTACAAACTCAAGCCTTCAGGCCGAGCCGGGAGCCAAAAAATATTCAATGAGATTACGGACCTCATGAATCAAAATCTAATTCCTAAATGCCCTGTCTTGATCTTGGACAGTGACGTGGTTAAGAACGAGACCGAAGAAGATGAAATCATTGAGAGTATAGCGAAGAGGCCTTCCATTCTCATTGCCACCCAAATGATTTTCAGCCGGCTCTACGATTTAAGATTTAAATATATAGCCATTCCTAATTTTGACGGCTTAATTTCTCGCCCAGACTATGAGACCGATGAACAGCTATGGTATCAGATTGAGAAGCTGGTTGACTTTAGCCCTGAAACGATAGCGATCCAAACTTTCAGGCCGGATGAAGTAAGACTTCCTCAAACTAGGGAAGAGTATATAAGGTACTACCAGGAGGAACTTAAAGCCCGAGAAGCCCTTCTTTATCCCCCTTTTGCCAGATTTGTAAGTCTTAGTTTTAAGCATAAGGATTTTAACCGAGTGTCTAAAGAATTAAGATTTCTTTCAGAAAAGCTAAGAATGGCGATAATCCAGTTAAAACTTAGAGAAAGAGTTCAGATTTTGGAACGTGCTCAGCCGATTGAGCAGGATGCCAAGACTTTTAAAGCAAACCTCATAATGCGAACTCCAAGGGATTCAGAAATAATAAGGGAAATCATAAAATTTGTGCCTGCTAAATGGATAATAGACATTGATCCTCGCTCGATCAGTTAAAAAGTGAGCCCCGAATGTTCGGGGCGATTGGACAATTAAGGGGCGGCTTTTTCTTGTTTAAGAAGATGCCAGGCATTCAGATACGGAATAAGTCCGAGGTTATGGAGCCGGTGCCGAGAAATCGGTAGTTTAACGGAAGCTAGCCTTCTCTTGCGAAGTAAACGAAGCATGTAACTTTTCGGAAAGATAAAGAAACGATTCTGCGGTTTCTGCCAGACGATTAGGAAATCTATCTTCTTAACCTCGGAGGCACATAGCGATAAATGGGAAGAGGAATTTTCCAATAAAGGGTCTAGGATCCTAACGCCGCAAATAAGCTCATCTATCCTTATGGTCCGAAGGCTCACTCTCCGCCATTTCAGAACTGGCCTAGCAAAAAGACTATGTTTCTCAAGAAGTATCTTTAATAGCGGCTTAAGTTGGCTGCGCTCGTGAAACCGCAGATTACGGACCCTATCTATGACCATAGCCCTTCTCTCTCTAAGGCTTCTTGGCTGGTCAAAGGCAGCGCAATATCTCTTATACATCTGCTGTACTTTTTTAGCCGAGATAGGACGAATGCCCTCGGCTACAATTCTTTCTCCAATACCCTTAGCTGTTAAATTAGTATGGCCAAAGAGAGCCCGAAAAGTTTCGAATGCAGCATTAATCCTTGACCTGGGGTTATTTCTCTGCTTTTCATAAGCCGCTCTGGCTTCCTCCATGGAGGTAAAAGAGGTACTTCGGTATTTCTGCTGATAAGACTTACGGTATTCCCTTCTCCTTGTCTTTGGATCATCGGGCATCACTTGGATTTATAAACAGCTGGCCCCAATATACTCTAGCGGGACAGGAAAGGCAATGGTTGTTTTTCCCCATTTTCCTGATATTATTCAGCTATGGATATTGTCAAAATACCAGCCCAGATACTTAGCTCGCCCATGGAAAATGTCTCCCTTGAGGAGATTAAGAACGGCTCCCTGAGAGAGCTATTTTCTAGCATGAAAGAGGCGATGAAAAATCATAATGGAATCGGCTTGGCTGCCAATCAGGTGGGGGTTAATAAAAGGATATTCGTAATTGATGAGAAAGTAGCCAAGGAAGCTGGCATCCCTGACATATTCATCAATCCAGAAATAACTGAGTACGCCAAGGAAGAAGATGAGATGGAAGAGGGCTGCCTATCAATCCCGGAATACTACGTCCAGATTAAAAGGGCGAAAAAAATTAAGATTAAGGCATACGACAGCGAAGGGAATAAGATAAAGCTAAAAGTGAGAGGATTCGCTGCTAGAGTTCTCCAACATGAAACTGACCACCTTAACGGGATGGTAATTAAAGATCGGGCCCAACCATGAGGCGAATCATTTTTTTTGGCACTTCTCATTTTGCTCAGCCGGTATTAAGGGCTTTAATTAATAATTCCTTTAATGTCGTCGGGGTGGTCACAGTCCCGGATAAACCGAAAGGCAGAAAGAATGAACTCTCATCCTCCCCTATTGCCCAAACAGCTAACGAGCTTGGTTTGCCTCTTTTCCAGCCTGGCACTCTAAGATCTGAAGAATTTCTAAATCAGTTTAGGGAGTTAAATGCCGATATTTGCATAGTCGCGGCTTACGGCAAACTTATCCCGAATGAGTATCTGGAAAAACCTAAATTTGGCTTTCTAAACATCCACCCCTCTCTCCTTCCCAAGTATCGAGGCCCTACGCCAGTCCAGACGGCCATCTTAGATCGAGAAGAAGGGACAGGAGTATCAATTATTCTTTTGGATTCAGAAATGGACCATGGACCCCTTCTTATTCAAGAGCCCGAGATAATCCAAAAAGACGATACATTCATTGATCTTAATACCCGGCTATGGGAGAAGGGTTCTTCTCTTCTTGTTAAAATTCTTCCCCAATGGCTTAACGGCTCAACCCAAACCCAGCCCCAAGACCACACCAAAGCTACATTTACCAAAAAATTTATTTGGGAAGACGGAAGAATAGATTGGAGCAAGCCAGGAGAAGAAATTAATGCCCAAATTAAGGCATTAAATCCTGAGCCTGGAACGTGGACTACCGTGGACGGGAAAATATTAAAGATATTGAAGGTTGGATTAAAGGAAACTCCATCAATTTCCCCCGGCTTAATTGACGAGGAAAAGGCTGCCGTTCTGGTGGGCACTGGCTCTGGAGCCATAGAATTACTAGAGATTCAGCTTGAAGGAGGAAAGGCGATGACTGCCAGAGAATTTGTCCGAGGAAGAAAGGGCTTAAGTGGAAAGAGATTAGAATAACTAAAAACCCCTTTCGGGATTTTTAGTTATTCTATGATCGGCTTCCCGATCTTATATGCCTCGAATTCTTTTGGGCTTACTGGCGCGACTTGATAATTTTGGATATTTAGCCTTTGGACGGCTATTGGTGTCAGGTACCGCTTGGTCTTGCCCTCAATCTTGAATATGTCCGGGTTATACGGCTCGAGCTGGTAGATATATTCATTACTAGAATAGAATTCCAATTCTTTCTTGCTTATATTAATGGCATCACCTTTTTCTTTGCCGTATGAGGCCAGAATATCATTATCGATAATCTCCCTTTTAAGGTTAGTTTCGGTAATATAGTAGATTGTTTTTTTACCTTTAATTTTGACCAGAGAAGCCCTCGGATAGGAGAGAAGTTGATCTGAAGATACGCTTACGACTTTTTCTGATTTAAAACCGTAATCTTCAAAGATGTCTGGCGTTGGAATTAAATGCTTCTTTCCGTTAATGATTTGATAGATGGCCCCGGTCTCTTTTTCCTGGACAACCGTCTTATTCCTTATCTTCTGGCTTGGCGATCCCCCTAAGCCAAAGAGAGACGGAAAAAGAGTCGAGATAGGATTTACCGCCTCTGTGGTTGCAGAAGTAGTTGCGTTTAAGCAACCCAAAGTTATACCGCTTAAGGCCTCACAGAGAAGAAGCTGGGGGTTAGTAATTTCCGGTAAGATAGAAAAGACCGTCTCTTGCGGATTGGTTTCAGGTAGAGTAACAGCCGCTGATACGGTAGCGGCAGTTAGAATCACTCCTAGAGTTAGGAACACAGATATCAATATCTTCATTGTGTATATTATACCACACTTTGTGATATATAGTCAATATCAAGGCCAGCCTGGCTGGCTTCCCTTTTCTCCATAATATGATATATTTAATGAGCCTCCCACGAGGTTTTATTGTGCCTCTATGTCCCTAGGTGTCAACGAACTAAAACCAAAGACTTTTTTCATCTACGAGGGTCAACCCTATGTTGTTTTGGAAACTCACCATTTAAAAATGCAGCAACGAAGACCAGTAGTCCAAACACGGATGCGCAACCTTATCAATAACAAGATTTTAGAAAGAAATTTTGCTCAATCTGATGTCTTTGAGGAGGCGGACATCCAACGGGTTAAGGTTAAGTATCTATACGGCCACCGGGATCAATATTGGTTTTCATATGAAAACGATCCCATAAAACGCTTTGAATTAAAAAGGGATATTCTTGGAGACCAAATTAAGTTTTTGAAATCTAATATCATTCTCGAGGCTATTTTATTTGAAGGAAACATTATCACCGTCGAACTTCCAATTAAAATGGAATTCAAGGTGACTGAGGCTCCACCAGCCATTAGGGGCGACACGGCCCAGGGCGGGGTTAAGCAGGTTACAATTGAAACTGGCGCCATCCTTAATGCTCCCCTCTTCATTGGTGAAGGAGATACCATTAGAGTAAATACCGAAACAGGAGACTACGTCGAACGAGCCGAAAAGGGCCGTTGACTCGTTTTGAGGCTTTAATATACTAACTGGAGGAGCAACTATGTCTAAGTCAAATGAAGCTCCGAACTTCTTTGACAACGTGGCAAAAAGGCAAACTCTACCCAGTCGGTCCTGGGTCCATAATCTCAGCTATCGCATAGCACTAAAATTTGTTACTGGCCTTCTCTTTGGACTAGGCCTCCTGGCAGAGCACTGGTTTGAAATCATCTGCTGGGTGGGCCTCATTCTGGCTATGCGGGGTTTGGCCAATGGGTAAGATCAGGGCCAGCCTGAGGCCGGAATTCAGAAGCCTCAGCCAGATCAACTTTGATCTTAGAAGCCGGCGAGGCCAAGTCCCACCAGATCAATTATGCCAAGTGGCACAGTCTGAAATAGACAGATGTACCCGGTTGCCGAACATAATGGCTGGCGAAACTGACCTAATAATGAATACCCAGGAATTACTGATCCTGGAAGATGGCAGGGTGCCGATTCTCGCCCACCAGAAATTCCGAGTCAGAAATAGATAACAGAGAGGCTAAACGCCTCTTCTTTCTTTGTTAGGCTCGCCTGGATCGGCGAGACCGCTTCATGAACAGGAGGAGGAAGATTGGAATAATTGACCAATAAAATAGAGCTTGAGGAGAAGAAATATATGGCTCAATGCTAAAAGGAATTTGAATTATAAAACTCTCCTTGGCAATGGTGCTAAGTATTGAAGCTAAAAAACCTAACTGCAGAAGACTTATAGCCACAACGCTTACGATCGAAGCCTCATCCAAGGAAAGCCTTTGCTTAATAAGAGAACGATTAAGAATCATAAATACCAATCCGTAAACAATGAAAAAAACTATTGCCCGGGGAAGAGCTGGGTCATCGGTTAAAGGACTGCTTAGATTTTCTAATAAATTAAAATACGGGAAAGTAAGCTCAAAGACAAAGGCAATATATATTGCCAATAATGAAACTAAGGCCCTTGTCCGGCCAAGGCTAAGACCGTAAAGCAAAAGACAGACAAGGATTAAGGCA
>DATDZX010000031.1:0-2387 GCA_036516715.1 Minisyncoccota bacterium
GCGAAGCTTAATCCCCTTATCCTCAAAAGAGAAATTGATAAACGAGTGAGAAATGTTTATGATATACAAAAGCGATTCGGAAAATCCCAGAAAGATCTATCCTAGTCTTGGTAACAGTTTAATATGAGCTATATCGCTACCGCCCTAATTCTTCTGACTCCGGCCGAGACAGCCTCTTCTTTGGTGATTTTTATTCTGCCGATTTCGGCTGTGTGAGAAACATGGGGTCCGCCGCAGAGCTCGCGGCTGAATAACTCAATGGATTTTCCCATTGAGTTATTCCCCTCGCCGATGCTGTAAACATTGACCCGTTTGGGATATTTGAGCTTGAAAAACGCCAAAGCCCCAGATTTAATGGCTTCTTCATAATCCATCTCCTGTTTTGTAACTTGATAGTCCTTGCTTACGGCTTCGTTGGCTAAATCTTCAATTTTTTGTATCTCTTCCGGAGTTAATTTCCTGGGGAAATTAAAATCAAACCTCAACCTTTCGGCCGTTATATCTGAACCGGCCTGCCTCACTTCATTACCCAATACTTTTCTTAAAGCCGCATGGAGTAAATGGGTCGCCGTATGCAGTCTGGTCGCCTTTTTCAATTCCTCCTCGTTTCCTACCTTTAACTCTCCCGTATCGAGGAGTAAACCGTGTCCGCCGAATTTCTTTTCTGCTCCAGCTCGGGATTTTTCCTGATGTTTTTTGAACTCCTCATCAAAGGCTTCGCGAGTCAGATCTTTTGCCTTGCTCCCGGCGATATCTTTGATCAGCTCATAGGGTAGCCCAAAGCTTTCATATAATTTAAATGCGCTCGAAGCATCTATTTTCTCCAAACGACCCAGCTCTTTCTTACCACCCGAAAGAGTCTTTGTAAATTTATCAAATTCATCTTTGTAGGCCTGCATTATTTCCAATCTTTGAGCCCTTAATTCCGGGTATTGCTCGGCGTAAGTATCGATGACCACATCTATGATGTCGTGAGGTATATTTAGAGCCATAATTCTTCGCATGAGTCTACGCATCACATATCCCTGCTCTTTATTAGAGGGCAAAATTCCTTCCCCAGCCAAAAATACGATTGCTCTTGAATGATCGGCTATTATTCTTTTAGTTCTAAGATCAAAATGACTAGGCAGTCTGCTCATTATTGGTTCAAAAATACTTGTTTCATACATATTCTTTTTACCTTCCATCACCATGACAAGCCGCTCGAATCCTCTTCCATTATCAATGGCTTTTTGTTCGAGCGGTAGATAATCTCCATCTGGCGTTTTTTGATACTGAACAAAGACATCATTTCCTATCTCAATAAACTTTCCGCAATCACAATTAGGATGACATTCTTTGCCAAATTTTGGATCATGTGACAATCCAAGATCATAAAACATTTCCGCATCTGGTCCCGCTGGACCGGGACCAGCTTCCCACCAATTTTTTTCTCGGCCATAGAGAAAAATCCTCTCCCCTATTTTAGCGTCGATGCCTATTGTTTTGAATTGTTCCTGCCAAAAAACTATTGCTTCATCGTCTCGAGGAACTTTTTCTTCTCCTTTAAATGCCGTGACATACAACCTGTGAGGATCTAGTCCCAGACCTTCTTTTGAGGTTATAAATTCAAAACTAAACGAGATGGCCTCCTTTTTGGAATAACCGCCGAACGAGAAATTACCAAGCATTTCGAAAAATGTACCGTGGGAGACGTCCCCCACTTCATCAATATCCGATGTCCTAAAACACTTCTGAAGAGTTACTACGTTCTTAGAACTCAAATCCTTTACCGGATCAGCAGTCCCTAGAAAATACGGCTTAAATTGTTGCATTCCGGCAGTCGTAAAAAGAACTGACGGGTCAGACGGCAATAAAGAAGATGAAGGCACGATCTTGTGTCCTTTTGATTCAAAAAACTTTAAGAATTTTTGTCGTATTTCCTGATGGGTCATGTTTACTTACTTTATCAAAAATAACTCAAATAAAAAAGAGGCTCAGGGCCTCTTTTGAACAACCGGCAAATTGATCGGCAAGCTAGCTCTATCCGAATCAGGGTCTTGCAATCTGCCCCGCAGATAAGCTACTTCACTGCGGAGACTCTCCAGAGTAGCCTCTAGCCGCTTCTTAGCCGCTCTCAGCTCCTGGAGCTCTAGTTGTAAACGTTGCCACTCGCTTGGATCAGCCATAACTTCCTCGCATGTAAAGTACGGACTGAATCAAGATACTCTAAGTAGTGGCATTGTCAAATCAAATAAAAATTTTACCTCTTGACCCCTACCGACATTGTGTTAAATATCGAATATAGTTCCTTTAATAAGTGTGGCTGATAAGGAGTGGTTATGCCTTGGTTAGAACTTCTAAAGCTCGCTCTTTTCCTCCTCTTTCTCTTCTTGGTGCCCTATGGC
>DATDZX010000032.1:0-13474 GCA_036516715.1 Minisyncoccota bacterium
CGGTTTTATTGTTATTCCCCTTCGCTTCGCATGGTTCCCTCAGCTCGAGCGGTAAAGCCGGTACCGGCAGGAATGAGCCTACCAATTATGACATTTTCTTTGAGACCTTTGAGGAAGTCTTCTTTGCCTACCCAGGCACTGTCAATTAATATCTTGGCTGTTTCTTGGAATGAGGCAGCTGACAAGAAGCTATCAGTCGTCAAGGCAACCTTAGAGATGCCGAGCAAGAGCTGCTCAAAAGAAACTTCGGTTTTCTTCTCGGCCCTCATTCTAGCATTCTCTTGCGTTAATCTCTTTTTTTCAATGATTGTCCCTTCTAGAAGATCTGAATCCCCAGGATTCATGATTCTGACCCTAGAGAACATTTGCCGGACGATAAGCTCGACGTGCTTGTCATTGATGTTGTCGCCCGTCGGCGAATAGATACTTTGGACTTCCCGGATAATATATCTCGCCACTAAATCCAGGTCTCCGGTGGCATGGAAGAGTTCTCTCAAATCGACATGGCCTTCACTTAGTTGCTGGCCTTTGGCAATGAGGTCGCCAACGCCAACTGATAAAGAGAGATTTGGTGGAATGACATATTCTCTTTTTTCTCCAGTCTCGGCGATTTCTGCTACTAGCACCTTCTGCTTGGCTCTTTCTTCAACCGCCGTTACCTTGCCATCAACATCTGAAACCAATGCTTTAAATTGGGGTGGTCGGGCTTCAAATATTTCCTCGATTCTGGGCAAGCCCATTGTGATGTCAGAGCCACCAGCCACGCCACCAGTATGGAAGGTTCTCATTGTCAGCTGGGTGCCTGGCTCGCCAATAGCCTGGGCAGTGACAATACCAACGGCTTCACCAATATTAACTAGAGTATTCTTAGACAAGTCATAGCCGTAGCACATTCGGCAAATACCATTAGGGGCTTTGCATTTAATGATCGAGCGGACCTTAATTTGGTCAATCTTGTTCTCATCAATCTTTTTGGATGCGAACCGGTCAATGAGTTTTCCTTTCTTGACGATAACTTCACCCCCAGTCGCAACAATGTCTTCGGTGGCGACTCGGCCTTTGACTCTCTTCCCTAATGATTCACCGCTAAACTTACTGTCTTCAGCGTAGAGGATGAGACCTTCTTTGTCTTTACAATCTTCTTCCGTCACCACAACATCTTGAGAAACATCAACTAATCTTCTGGTCAAATACCCAGCCGTAGCAGTCTTCAATGCCGTATCGACAAGACCTTTTCTAGCACCGTGAGTAGAGATGAAATATTCGAGAGGTTGGAAGCCTTCTTTAAATGAATGGATGACCGGCAATTCAATCAATTCACCAGAGGGCTTAGAGAAAATGCCCCTGATGCCCATCATCTGGTCCAGAACAGACCAGTCCCCTCTAGCCTTGGATTCAACCATAATATATGCGG
Organism: Minisyncoccota bacterium; assembly: GCA_036516715.1. Lineage (GTDB taxonomy): Bacteria > Patescibacteriota > Minisyncoccia > 2-02-FULL-40-12 > GWA2-44-9 > DATDZX01. Next base: position 1,415 of record DATDZX010000032.1, read on the forward strand.
GGTCTGTCGGTTTTAATTGTTTTTTAACGAATTGGGAAAGCTTCGCTTTAGCGCTAAGCCATATTTCAATATTCTTAGATCGGCGTTCATGGTCGCTTAAGAGCCCTTGCTCATAGGCGACTAAGTTCTGATCGACTTGCTTGGTTGCTTCCTGAACGATAGCCTCTTTTTCTGGCGGAGTTCTTAAATCGCCCATGCCCCAAGAAATACCGGAAAGGGTAGCATGATGGAAACCAAGAATCCTGACTCGGTCAAGAAAATCAACTGTCGCCTCTTCGCCCCTGGTTTCCCAAATTTCCGATTCAATGGCTTTTAAGTCTCCTTTAGCCATCCCTTTATTAACATACGGGTAGCCGTCAGGTAAAATACTGTTGAAAATAATGCGGCCGACGGTTGTTTCAATCAATTCAGCCTTGCTGTTATCATCCGGCTTTAGCAATACTTTAATCTTCGCCTTTAAGGCGACAACGTCATTCTCAAAAGCTAGCCGAGCTTCATAGCGGGAAGAAAATATCTTGCCTTCACCCAATAGGCCTTCCTGCATTGCTGTTAAATAGAAGCAGCCCAAGACAACATCTTTTTCAGCCGAGGCAACAGGATCACCGGTGGCCGGCTTTAAAATGCCATGGCTGGCCAGCATAAGTCTTCGAGCTTCTTCTTGGGCTTCGACAGTCAAGGGCAAATGAACGGCCATCTGGTCGCCATCAAAGTCGGCGTTGAAGGCCCTCGTGGGCAAAGCCGGCAAGCGAATAGCTTTTCCCTCGATTAGAATCGGTTTAAAAGCCTGAACAGAGAGACGATGCAAAGTGGGAGCTCGGTTTAAGAGAACCAACTTATCCTTCATTGCTTCTTCTAAAGCAGCCCAAACATCAGGCGTCTCCTGGTCGATGAGCCGGGTGGCCGACTTAATGTTATGGGCTAACTCTTTTCTAATTAAGAGTCCGATAACAAATGGCTTAAACAGTTCGAGGGCCATTCTCTTTGGCAGACCGCATTCAGCGATACCTAATTCTGGGCCGATAACGATAACGGATCTGGCAGAATAGTCGACTCTCTTACCTAAGAGGTTCTGCCTGAATCGGCCCTGTTTGCCTTTGAGCATATCGGCTAAAGACTTTAAGGCCCGCTTTTGGCCGGTCGAGGCGGCAGTGGTAACCTGGCCTCTTCGCATAGAGTTGTCGATTAAAGCGTCAACCGATTCCTGAAGCATTCTTTTTTCATTCTTGGTAATGACTTCGGGGGCTTTAAGGTCTAAAAGGTGCTTTAGACGATTGTTTCGATTTATCACTCGGCGATAAAGGTCATTCAAATCAGAGGTGGCATATCGTCCACCATCTAATGGCACCATCGGTCGAAGGGCAGGAGGAATAACGGGAAGAATAGAAATGACCGCCCATTCTGGCCTGATGCCAGCTTTCTTCATCCCTTTAAGGAATTGGAGCCTTCGAGCCATCTTGCGGTGTTCTACCGGATTTGTTTCATTCTTTAGCTCACCTTCAATCTGAGGAATCATCTCATCGAAATTCAAAGTCTCCAGGAGCCTCTTCACGGCCTCAGCGCCGATACCAGCTTCAAATACTTCTCCGTACTTCAAAGAAAGATCTCTGAAATCAAGTTCGGAAATAATCTGGAATTTCTCAAGGTTTCTTAAGCTATTTTTCTCTCTATCCCTGATCTGCTTTAAATTCTCACCCTCTTCATCGCTTTTTACATTCTTAATCTTTGATTTAAATTCATTCTCAATCCTTTTAGCGGCCTCGGCCTTTAAGTCTTCATTTACGCTCATGACGATATAACTGGCAAAGTAGATGACCTTTTCAAGCTCAGGCAAAGAGACACCAAGAATTGTGCCTAATTTAGATGGCACGGATCTTAAGAACCAAATATGGGCGACGGGGGTAGCTAATTTGATATGGCCCATCCTCTCTCGACGAACAATCGATCGGGTTACCTCAACGCCACATCGATCGCAGATAATGCCTTTGTAGCGTATTCGTTTGTATTTGCCGCAGTAACATTCCCAGTCTTTGACCGGCCCGAAAATAGCTTCGGAAAAAAGACCCTCCCTTTCAGGCTTTTGAGTCCTATAGTTTATCGTCTCAGGCTTAATAACCTCGCCGTATGACCACGAGAGGATATCTTCAGGAGACGCTAATTTTACACGTATTGATGCTAAATCCATGTTATTGTTCAATTAATTCAACATTCAATCCCAAGCCTTTAATTTCAGAAATCAAGACCTTGAATGACTCTGGCAAGTGGGGAGCCTTAATAGCTTCTCCATTAACAATTGACTCATATGTCTTGGCTCTTCCCAAGACATCGTCTGATTTAATGGTCAACATTTCTTGCAAGGTATACGCCGCCCCGTAGCCCTCTAAAGCCCAGACTTCCATTTCTCCGAATCTCTGGCCACCGAATTGAGCCTTGCCGCCCAAGGGCTGCTGGGTAATCAAAGAATAAGGACCGATAGAGCGCATGTGGATCTTGTCTTCCACCATGTGGATTAATTTCATGAAATATGTCACTCCGACTGAGCATTTCTGATCAAAGGGTAGACCCGTCTTGCCATCATATAACTGAATCTTTCCATCTACCGGAAATCCCGCTTTCTTTAATTCATCAATGATAGCGTCTTCAGTCGGACCAGCCATAACTGGCGTAGCTGCTTTATAACCTAATTCCCTGGCTGCTAAGCCTAAGTGAGCCTCTAAAACTTGGCCAATATTCATACGAGAAATGACGCCTAAAGCATTTAAAACAATGTCCACCGGCCGGCCGTCGGGCATGAAGGGCATATCTTCTTCGGGAAGAATTGTGGAGATAACACCCTTGTTGCCATGCCGACCAGCCAACTTGTCACCAACTTGAATTTTACGAAGTTGAGCAACGGAAACTTCTATTCTCTTAATGACGCCGACATCTAGTTTATCCCCTTCTTCTCTGGAAAATGTCTTAATATTAACTACCCGCCCCTGTTTGCCATAGTCAATTCTTAAGGAAGTATCTTTTACGTCTCGAGATTTTTCTCCAAAGATAGCCCGTAAAAGCCTTTCTTCAGCCGTCAGATCGCTTTCTCCCTTAGGAGTAATTTTACCAACTAGAATATCTTGAGACCTGACTTCTGCTCCGACCCTAACCACGCCATCAGGGTCAAGGTCATTGAGCCTCTCGGCGGCCACATTCGGAATATCATAGGTGGTAAGTTCGGGACCAAGTTTGGTTTCTCGAACATCGACTGGATAGTCGACAATATGGATTGAAGAAAAAATATCTTCCTTTACCAGACGGTCAGACAAAACGATTGCGTCTTCGAAGGTTGCGCCCTCAAAAGACATATAGGCAACGGTTAAATTTCGGCCAAGAGCCAACTCCCCATCCTGAGTTGAAGGCCCATCTGCTAGGACTTGGCCTTTTTTGACTTTATCTCCCTTGTTAACAATTGGCCTTTGATTTAGACAGGTGAACTTGTTAGAGCGGGCGAATTTTAAGAGCTTAAACTCATGCTTCTTTCCTTTTTCTGTTTCCAAAACAATCCTAGAGGCGTCAACGTTAGAAATGGTGCCGGCTTCTGGGGCAATCACGAGCATACCTGAATCACGAGCTACTTTTGCTTCCATGCCTGTACCGACATACGGCGACTCGGGCTTAACTAAGGGTACGGCTTGCCTTTGCATGTTCGTCCCCATTAAAGCTCGATTGGCATCATCATGCTCCAGAAATGGTATCAAAGAGGTGGCGACGGAAAACTGCTGGCGGGGAGAAACATCTATAAATTCAACTTCACTCGCCTCAACCGTTCCTGGATCGCCTTTGATTCTAGCCGGCAACTTATCTCCTTTTAAAGTGTTAGAAGCATCTAGCTGAGTGCCTGCTTGAGCGATAATATACTTTTCTTCTTCAGTCGCATCCATGTACACAATTTCAGTGGTCACTTTCTTGTTTTTGACCCTTAAGTAAGGAGTAAGAATGAAGCCAAGTGGAGAAACCTTAGCGTACAATGCTAAATGGCTCACTAAGCCAATGTTGGCTCCCTCTGAGGTGGCTATCGGGCAAATACGACCATAGTGAGATGGATGAACGTCTCTGACATCAAAGCTTGCTCTTTCTCGAGTTAATCCGCCAGGCCCAAGAGCAGATAGTCTTCTTTTGTGCTCAAGCTCAGACAAAGGATTTTCCTGGTCCATGAACTGAGAAAGCTGGCCAGAGGCAAAGAATTCTTTCAAGGCCGCGACAAAGGGTCGTGAATTAATCAGCTGGGAAGGCAGAACTGTTGCGATGTCTGAAGTACTAATTCTATCTTTGATTATTCTTTCCATTCTAGCAAATGCGACTCGCAATCGGTCTTGAAGAAGTTCGCCTAATGTTTTGACCCGTCTGTTGCCCAAGTGGTCAATATTATCCGGCTTGGCATTTGGATCATTATTTAATCTAATAATCTCTTTTAAGAGAAGAACGATATCTTCAAGGCGTAAAACCCTATTTTTTGGATCTTCATAATCAATTTCCTGGCTGAACCTCTTGTTAAGTCTAAATCTTCCAACCTTAGAGAGGTCATAGCGGGACGGATTAGTAAAGAGGTTAATTACCGCCTGACGAGCACTATCTACCGTCGCTGGATCTCCTGGCCTGATTCTCTTGTACAACTCAATTAATCCTTCTTCTTGATTAGAAGAAGGGTCTTGAAGAATCGTGGCCAAGATGTACTTCATGTTCGGGTCGGTATCAACATCTTCGAACATTTTCTTAATCTCATCGTCTTTGACCAAACCTAAAGACCGCAAGAGAGCGGTAGCCGCCACTTTTCGCTTGCGGTCGATACGAACAGAGATAACACCATTGTACTCAGTTTCAAATTCAAGCCACGCGCCTCGAGAGGGAATCAGTTTGGCGCCAAAGAATCGCTTATACCGACTTGAACGGGAAAGCTGAAAGAAGGCCCCTGGGCTTCGAATGAGCTGAGAAATAACGACCCGCTCAACGCCGTTAATAATGAAGGTGCCCCGAGGGGTCATTAAAGGAAAATCAGCGAGGAACAGTTCTTGTTCTCTGTACTGCCCCGTCTTCTTATTCTTTAAGCCAACCTTAACCTTTAAAGCTGCCTCAAAACTAATATTCTTTTCAAGGGCTGTTCGCTCATCATATTTAGGGTCCTCAAGTTTATAATCTAAGAAACTAAGCTCTAGTTCCTTGCCCGTCCAGTCCTCAACTGGCGATACTTCTTTAAGGAGCTCCTTAAGACCAATGTCTAAAAACCATTTGTACGAATCAAGCTGAACTTGAACTAAGTTCGGCGCTTCGAATTCGTTGACTTCATATTTTGAAAAAATTTTTCTGCCTTGTATGGCCATAGATTAGGTTATGGAAAATTCCTTCAAAGACGCAAACAAAAGACACACGGTCCCTCCGGTCGTGGTCAGAACGGGTTAAATGTTGTCTGATTTTCTAATCAATTACTTGGAATGCGCCTTGTTAACTGTCCCATGGCCAGACTTGCTCCGACCTTGGGAAAGACAACAAACCGCTTAATTGCTAGGTATTTATGGCGGCTACTACCGCTTGAGCCACTCTATATGAAGTGCTATTCAGCCTCTCTTCCCCTTCGACAGACGCTTTTTTAAGAGCAGATGATTCTATTTTATTCTTCCTCAAAATTTTGTCAATAGCCAATGGTAGATAACTGTCCAGATTAAAATCCACTTCAATTCGTGAAGCATCTGTTACAACTCCATGTTCTAGAAGCTTAAGAGTGATTTCCGATGGAGAAGTGAATTGGATAATTATTTCAGACATGATCAATGATACCTCTTAATACTCTGGACTATGCCTAAGCCCAACATTAAAGCTATATAATTGCTTCCACCATAGCTAACGAAGGGAAAAGGCAGCCCCGTAACAGGTAAGATCCCTAAATTAACGCCGGCCGAGATGAAGGCGTGAGAGAGAAGAAAAACGGCCATGCCTAAGCAGAATAGCTTTCCAAAATTATTCGCTGTCCTCTCCCCTATTATTAAAACTCGGGAAATAATAGCGGCGGTAGCCAAAACGACAAAGCTCAAGCCAGCAAAACCAAAATGATCGGCAATCGATGCAATCACAAAATCGTTGTGGGGTTCGGGCAGGAATCCCAGCTTCGTCTGTGATCCCTTCCCTAAGCCATTGCCAAACCAATACCCCGATCCGATAGCAATCTTAGATTGGATTAGGTTATAGCCCGCTCCTCTTGGATCAGCCGAAGGATTAATGAAAGAAAGGATTCTTGCCTTTTGATAAGGCTTTAAAACAAAAAGCCAACCGACATAGGCTACGATCAAGCCGCAAGATAACAATATAAAAAGCTGCTTCCGACTCATGCCCGAGGCCAGAAGGATCCCCAGCCAGATACATAAGAAGATAATGGCAGAGCCTAAATCAGGCTGAGCCAAAACGATTAATAACGGAATACCGATATATATGCCCGAAACAATGATGTGGCGAAGCTGACGTATGTGGATATGCCTTTGGGAGAAATACTTGGCCATTAATGCGATTAAAACCAATTTGGCCAGTTCAACGGGCTCCAAGGTCAAACTACCAAAACGAATCCAAGATCTTACTCCCCTAATGGCTGGCAAAAAGAAAGGCACCACCAAAAGGCCCACCACTATTATATATGCGATAGTGATTGGCAAAGAATAGTTTTTCAAGTAACGATAGTTAAAGAAAGAGAAAAGAATCATTACTCCAACACCCAAAACCACAAAAAGAATCTGCTTTTGAAAAAAGGGACTTGAGGGACCGGCCACGCCATACATATTGATGATTCCGAAAACAGAAACAGCCACCGTCAGGACCAAGAGAGGAAAATCAATTTCTCGAAAGGTAAGGATCCATCGCCTAATAATAGTGTTGGAATTTCTCCTGAGTTCCATGGTTCCTAAGATAGTTGCTGTTTTCAAAAATATTAGTGTAGGCCTCGACGGCTGTTCGCACACCTTCCACGAAAGAAAACGGCCATATCATTTTAAATTGCCTCTCACTTCTAGACACTAAGGTATTTATAATTGTTGTATTGATGCCGACAATTTGTTGAGTGTCATCAAACACTACCCCAACCACATCCACTCGGTCAAATCCATAATCTGAGTTATTCACCACGATTCCGCTCAAGCTGGACCCGTTTGGATTCGAGGCGTCAGGCGGTTTTAATTCTTCTCCTCGAATAATGATGCTGGGGGTGAGCTCGTTGAATTCCTGCCAATCGACAGAGACAATGTCCATCTCGCCTCGAACCTCCTCAGCAATACCAGATAAGGCAAGGTAAGCGACAAACTTTGTCTGGCCAGGAAGAATGTAGAAGGTGCTAGGACGGCGAAGCAGTTCATTGCCATTCAAACTCTTTAAAACAACATTATATGAAACCTTTGGGGATCCATAGAGGGTGTTAGGATTATATACCTGAGCGACAAAATCATAATCCCCTTGGCCAAGACTGATAAGCTTCTGATCTTTTATTTGAAGGGGTATTATTGCCGGACGGCAGACAATGCCGCAAGCTAACACTCCGCAATCAACTCCCTCTTCTAAGCCATTCTGTATATTATCATTGCATGTCGGCTCAACATCGTATATCTCATAAATACTATAAGCAATAGCAAGGATGATAATAATTAAAACAGCCCCTATAATTAATTGTTTCTTTAGTCGAGGATCCACACAATAAGTATACCTGTTTGTGAGACAAAATAAAAAAGGGGTGGTTTGGAGCCGAAGCGCACATTGTGGTGTGCATCTTGGGCCGGACCACCCTCGGGGCAGGGACGACTACACGCCGACGCTCGATGACCTGACCACTTGGAGCTCGGCTTTCACAACTAGACCAGCGGCTGAACGGAGAATGCTCAGCCATTTCTGTTGAGTTCCTTTTGGGATCTCAACAGTTCGAGTACGAGCCTTGTCGTCGCTGAAGACGACTGTGAGCTCATCGTGCTGCTCGAGAAACTGGTCAATTGCTTTCGGTTCCAGCTCCGCATGGTAAGTCACGTCTATACGTAGCTTACTCATGACGGCGCCCTCCTTTGAGCATTAATACTTTATCAAAATCCAAGGGGTTCGTCAATTTTACCCAACCTAAAAGGCAGTGAACTGGCGACGACCTACTTTCGCCGGGAATACCGACTATCATCGGCCCTGATGGATTTCACTTCTGAGTTCGGAATGGGATCAGGTGGTTCACCATCGGTATTGTCACCATTTCACTGCCTTCTAAATATCTAACGTCATAGAACACGCTTCTTACTACATACAAGGAATCACCAAAGGATTACTTTTTAATGCTGACGAATTAGTAGCTCTCGGCTCAGCGCCTCTCGACGCGTACACCTGAGCCCTATCAACCTCGTAATCTACGAGGAGTCATGATACCTCATCTTGGAGCCTGCTTCGCGCTTATATGCTTTCAGCGCTTATCAGAACCGAACATAGCTACCCAGCGCTGCTCTTGGCAGAACAGCTGGTACACCAGAGGTTCGTTCATCCCGGTCCTCTCGTCACATATTCCCTTATCACTAAGGGTGTAGACTATATCTTCATCCTTCCTATGAAGGAGCCGGCATATTATGGAAGCTCAAAAACCTCCATCTGTTCCCAATTGGAACAAGTCGTTACGGGGTCACACCTAAAATTGAGTATATTTCTTCTTTTGTCTTCTTGCGCCTCGCCACATAATTGTGGTTCTGCACTTGAAGCATCCAATTAGCCAATCGAATTAATTCTGATTTGGTTAATTGTTCTATTTTCTTACCACTCAGTAATTGAGTGGCACGATACATTGCTTTAGCCTGGAAATTCTTGAATTTAATGTATGGCATTAGGGTCTTTAGAATCATAGTGACATTACTGAAACCATTAATTCTTAACTCCGTCATACCATCGTTTCTGTGTGATATATATCCAATTCCGATAAGATTACGAATCCATCGAAGTGGTTTATCGTGCCTGCTATCTTGATAAAAACAGATAGTGGCCATGAAACGCCATTTTCGATTTCCATCTTTACGCTTCTTTATTTGAAGCATAAGACTTCCATCGCCATCAAGAAATCCAGCGATATAAGCAAAATCAATTTTAGATCGACTTCCCACGGTATTGTCTTATTATTTCTGGTCCTCAAGTATATTGTACTACATTTTCCGGACCTGAAAAAATATAGTTATCAACGGATCCAGAATAATAAGATTCCACCGTTATTAGCCGGGTTGTCATCATAGATTGCTCTATGAAGTAGCAATAATTTACTAGGGACAACCCTCCTCAAGTATCAACGCCCACACCAGATATGGACCAACCTGTCTCACGCATATTGATCAACTGTTACCAGTTGTATGGACTATACCACCTTCCGAATACTCGGAAGATCGACGTATGAGCTTCTAAGAAGCTCTCACCCTTTAAGGGATCAGTCTCTACGGGGCCATCTAAAGGCTTCCCTCGGAATTATCCTAATAATGCAGGTTGCATCATTTCGTGATTCTCACGTCCCGCAACAGCGGGATCAGGACTTCTCCGATATGAGTCGATTTTGCTCTCTGGTATTACTACCAGAGGCCGCCCAACCTTTCGGTCGACGGTTTGACATATATTATTTCTGCTATTACTAGCAGTATAGACTATACCTTTTCTGATTTATTAATCAGAACTGACGTTTTGTAGCAACTAAAGAGTTGCTACCTGATCTGCTTGAGATCAAGTCGTTACGGGGATTATAAATCTTATAATTCATTGATGGAATAATATATTCCTGGACTATATCCATAAGCTTAGGACACTCGGAGTTGCTGATAGAAATTTTAAATTTCTTTCTATCCTTAACAATCGTTGTGTAAATTCCAAACTTATTCTTAAATAAGTCCTGAATCATCTTCTGTTCTTTGTTAGAGAAACAGTGAGTATTGAGCGTAATATTACTGCCGTTATTAGATCCATCATCCATATACCATATTGCTAGCCCGAATGGATCTATGATTTTTAATAAATCCAAGGGAACAACTTTGGTTTTATTCTGATAGAATAAGCGATGAATCATTCCCAAAATTTCATTACTTTGAGTATGGAAATACCAAGAATAATGATCTTTATTTCTTCTAGAGTCATGCCAGACTTTAGTAAATCTGGGACCTTTCGAGACAAGATCTTTTAAGTTCTGGTATTTCCAGAATACATAATCTTTCTGCTTATCAGATTGATGAATCCTTAACCTAGCAGTATATTTTGCTCTTATACCCTTTGAACGACACTCTAACCTAGCATCGCCCATCATTGAACCCATAATCAATTGGAGTTGATTATGGGGAATTAAAGACTGTAATCTTCCCACGATGTTGTCCATTACACTAATTTTAGCACTTTTATACTAAAATTAAAGCATTGGGACTCCACCGTTATGAGTCAGTTTACTAACTTTATTTAACCTCGACTTTGGACGACTGGGCTCATTTTTACTTACCCAGCTCGCGTACCTTTTTAATTGGCGAACAGCCAAACGCTTGGGAGCTTCTCCACCCCCGCGCTAAGGCGAGCCGACATCGAGGTGCCGAACACCATCGTCGCTATGGACGCTCGGATGGTACTAGCCTGTTCAATTCTTTTAGAATTAGACTATATCTTCATCCTTCTTACGAAAGGAGACGGCGTATTATATCCAGCTTTGCTGGATATCCAGTCTTAAAGACTAAGTCGTTACGGGGTCAGAACTATCTTAGAAAAATTGATAGTACGATTAGAGCAACTAGAAGAAAGAGCGGCCAGAAAAGTTTTTTCTGAGCTCTCTTTTGCATTTCAAGCGCTCGCTCGAAATTAGCTTTTTGAATATCCCTAATTTCTTCTAATAATTTTACAATTTTATCATTGTTTTCCATAAATAGTTCGACTTCCCACGGGGTTCATATAGAAGAGAAATTGTGCTTTTGCACAAGGAAAGACCTTTCTATACGTTCTCCGTTATAAGCCGTAATCATGTTTGTCCTTACGGACAAACGGGACAACATACTCTTATTATACCATTTCTGGTACTCAGAGTTTATCCCCGGAGTAGCTTTTATCTGATGATCTTCTCCGCTCCTACGAGCTAGAGTCGGTTCACTAAGTCCTGCTTTCGCATCTGCGCGGCACATCCGCCTTGCAGTTAAGCCGGCTTTTGCCTTTACGCTACCGCTCCGATGTCCATCCGGAGCTAGCCGACCTTAATGAACGCCTCCATTACTTTTTAGGCAATATTGTTACTCATACATTGTATGGGCTAAAACATTTCTGTCTAGCTCTGCATGTCGCCATGCAGTTCGGACTATATCATCATCCTTATATGTAAGGATGCTCAGCGTGTAGTCTCTACGGGGTCAATTACGACTTCCCTCGGTATCGTCTGAATAAATCAGAGGTTCACCGATATAGCTGAATTTGCGTTTCATATCACTATGAAACCGCCCCATGTGGTTAAAGTAATAAACCACGCTAAGGCAAGTGCCCCACTTAAACTGCCCGCCAGGCACTGTCTCGATGATACCCTTTGAAGAGGCGAGTTCTACTCGCCGAGTAAGCCTATAAAGGCCTACGTTTGAGTTTTTTACTTGCTGCCAAACTGCGAACTTTGGCTTTGATGTCTTCGACTCTTTTCCAGATCAGACGTCTTTCTTGTTCTGGAAGGCTTCCAAAAGCCTTGTTCATCTTGTCGATTTGATTTTCGAGCATTTGAACCAAATATTCTGTTGCTTCGATAACAAGCTCCACTCTTCTAATCATTTAGAATTTCTCCTCAAAGGGTACCACCGGTTAGAGCTATAGATCGTAAAGATGGGTATTTCATTGGCGACTCCATCCACCCCGAAAGGTGAACTTCAAAGTCTCCCCACTATGCTACGCATCACAACCCATAGACCAATACCAAGCTACAGTAAAGCTTCCGGGGTCTTTCCGTCTTGGTGCGGGTAGTCGGCATCTTTACCGACATTGCATTTTCACCGGGCTATTGGCTGAGACAGTCCCCCAGTCGTTCCGCTATTCATGCGCGTGGGAACTTACCCCACA
>DATDZX010000033.1:0-16726 GCA_036516715.1 Minisyncoccota bacterium
CGGACATTTTCTAACTGGATCCAGAGCTATCGGGATTTGCCTTTGAAGATAAACCAGTGGTGCAATGTCGTTCGCTGGGAAAAAAGAACGTATCCCTTCTTAAGGACAACTGAATTTTTATGGCAAGAAGGTCATACGGCCCATAAAGACGAACAAGACGCCGAAGAGATGGCTTTAAAGGCTCTTGAATGGTATCGGAAGTTTTACCGGGAGTATTTCGCCATTGATCCGTATGTCGGCCTTAAAAGCGATTCTGAAAGATTCGCCGGTGCCAAGAGAACCTATGCCATTGAGATCGTCAGTCCTGATGGTAAATCTCTTCAGGCGGCCACCTCCCACAACCTGTCAGATAACTTTTCAAAAGTTTTTGAGGTTCAATATCTTGATGAAAAAGGACAAAAGAATTTTGTCCATCAGACTTCTTGGGGTCTCTCAACTCGAGCCATCGGCGCCTTGATCTTAACTCACGGAGATGACTCTGGTATGGTTATGCCTCCCAAGGTGGCGCCAATCCAGGCGGTGATTCTAAGCATCCAGGAAGCGACGAATCAATATGCTCTTGAATTGAAAAATGAGCTTTCTGGTTTAAGAGTCCAAGTTGATACCGACCAGAATCATTCTCTTGGCTACAGAATCAATGAATGGGAGCTCAAGGGGGTTCCCTTGAGGATTGAGATTGGGCCTAAAGAGATTGAGAAAAATATGGTTACCCTTGTTAGAAGGGATACTTTTGAGAAGAAGACGGTTGATAGAGGGGACATACTCTCAGAAGTAAAAGATATGTTGGATCAAATCCAAAGTGATCTATTATCTCGATCAGAAAAGATTAAATCTGATCTCACGATTGATATTGAAAAGCCAGATCAATTAAAAGGGATTAAGGATAAGGTCTTTATTAGAGTATTTTGGTGCGAGGATCCGGCATGCGAAGCTAAAGTCAAAGAAGAAACAAAGATGACCAGCCGGGTTCTGGAGCTTGAACAGATCAAACAATCGCATGAATCCTCTTGTGTTTTCTGCGGTAAAAAAGCTCATCGAAAATGGCTTTTTGCCCAGAGTTACTAAAAAGAGCAAGATTACTCTTGCTCTTGGTTTAGCCTCCAAATATTAGGCTTTAAGACTGAGACAAGCCGCTTCTGGAAATCCGGTGTCAGGATGCTGAAGAAGATATACCGTTCTGCTTGCTCCAGAGGAGCAAGCAGAAACTGGCCGCCTGGGAAAAGAGACTCAAGGCTTAAAAGAAATCTTCCTTCTTCGGCTTCACAGCCAATTTTAAATTTCAGATCTTTCTCCAAGTCGACATCACTCTGAGTCAGACCGGCATCATCTCTGGCCCAAGCCATATGACGCTTTAGGTCAATTTCAAATGCGCCCTTTGAAACATACTTAAAGATGTTTATTTCAACCTCTTGGCTTGCCCTGGGTCGGTCTTTCAATATCTCATCTTCCCAATCCAGGAGGATGAGGCTTGATGAGTAAGGTGATTCGGCGATAAGCTCCCGAATCATACTGAAGTATTCAGCTTCGATTCCTGGAATCTCGATCCTGCCGCTGTTGAGATATGAGCGATTCATGGTGATCCACCAGCTTACTGTCGCGCCATTCTGTTCAAATACGCGGATGATCATAGGGATTGTCTTTAGAATTAAATCCCGCTCCGCTTTTAGTGGCACAAATCTATTTCCTTGGACCTGGTATCTGATTTCGAGATCTTTGGCGACGCACCATTGGGTCAGGATATCTACCGGTCGGGCGTTAAGGATACATTCGTTAATATATCCATCTACCCACTCATCTATTTTCTTGTTATTAGGCCTTATCCCCTTATTCTGCCTTCTTAAGAACTCCATGATTCTTATAGTCTGAGGTAGCCTCATATTTGGTTGTAAAAGGGCTTTTGCTTTGTAAAGAGCAAACCTAATCTTCCTAAGAAAATACTTAAGAACATTAAGTTTGCTTTTTCTTAACTTTTTCCTTTTGTAGCTCATGGGTCCTCGACGGGACTTGCACCCGCAACCACCTGTGCCACAGACAGGCGCTCTTCTATTGAGCTACGAGGACCAAATAGGGGAGGTGCGGACCCGCACCTCCGAGGCTAAAGCCTTCCATATTCATAGGCTTACCTTTCTACGGGAGAGCGAAAACAAAAAACTCCCGTTCCTTGATAACTATTCTTTCGAATAGCAAAAAAGGAACGAGAGTCTCTAAGAATCCCGTGGTTCCATCCTTATTCTCGACGCCTTTCGGAAATCGAGCACTTAATTGTCTAGTTCACGATAGAGTGACTACCGTCTGGCTTGTGCCTTAAAGGCATTCTCGCCAGCCGCTCCGAAGACGTGTTCAGTTACTTTTCAGGTCCCAGCTTTCACTATTCTGGGCTCGCTTTTACCTTAGATTATGCAACCTACTAGTCCTTCGTATTACGCGTTTGCTTTGTATTTATTTGTTAATACTCAAAGCATACCAAGAAATTGATACCCTGTCAAATTTGGTAGGCGGGGTTGATGTTATCGCCCCCGCCACATTTTAAATATCTGGCGGAATGTATATTCCTCTTGCTTTGGTGGACTTGAGGGTTTCCCTGCGGTAGAACCTCAGGATGTATTCTTTATTTAAGAACGGCGTCCCAAATATTTTTGAGACCAACACCTCGAATTCTCTAGAGTTTTGTTCATTGATGAATTCGTTAAGCTGCTTAACCCAGAAGACTGTTATGGTCTCATGGTAGCCACTCGATTCAGTATTTCTGATACCAATGGAGTGGTTGTGTAGGATGATACCAGCCCGAAGGTGGCAGAGGGCGCTTTCAGGGTCTGGATATTTGAGCAGGTGCCACAAGGCAACAATGAGGTGGGCCTCATGTGTCCATGCGGATTTAGAGAGTGTCTGATTTCGGAACCGGTCCACTAACTGAAGCCAATTTTCCATTAAGCGCCTCCATATAAGAGATCAACAAAACCAATATCTAACTAAGTTTCTAATAGGCTTTATAATAACGGCTTGATGCGCCATTGCCTGAGAGATAGCTAGAATCTACTGAGAGATACGAGATACTGGCTTTATTGAGCCCTTAGAGCCCAATAAACGAGGTATTTAACTATGTTTCAAGTATATCATAGAGGTGGGGCTATTGTCAATAGGTAGGTCTTATGGTATATTGTAAATCCTGACTTTGTCATTATTAGTCTAGGGTATTGCCTAGCCCAAAAGGGCTATAATATTGGGGCAATTCAATCGTAAAAATGTCTAATTATACTCTACAATTCATGTTTCGTTCCCCGGTGCTTATTGGCGCCGAGGTTCGGCCCCTTAGCGATTGTATCGCGGCATTTAGACATAAACGATCCCTGGATATCTCTACCTAGATCCATTTCATTCGTTTGTGGCCAAGCGCCGCGGGATAACCGCGGCGCTGTTATTAGCAGCGTCTCAGTACCTTAAAAACTATGACCAAAGAAATAAAGGAGACGATAAGGCATTATCTCCTCTTGAGATCCGTGTCTCAATTTGGTATTTCCTTCATCTCAGCATTCTATGTGACCTTCCTGATTACTAAAGGTCTAAATCTGCTTGAGGTGAATATGGTGAATTTCGTTTTCTTTACGACGTTATTTATTTGCGAGATACCAACGGGAGCCTTTGCTGATGTATTTGGAAGAAAGGTCTCATATGTGGTCTCATGCAGCCTATTCAGTCTAGGGATGTTTGTCTACGGACTAGTCGATTCCTTCTGGGGTTTTGCACTTGCAGAATCAATTGCTGCCGTCGGCGCGACATTTGCCAGTGGAGCATTCAGGGCTTGGCTCATCGACAGGCTGAGGCATCAGGGATTTACTGGTTCACTGGGTAAAGTTTTTGCCCAGGAACAGATTGTGATTGGAGTTGTTGGCATCACAGGTCCAATTTTGGGGGCATTTCTAGCTGATAAAAATCAGTCATTACCTTGGTTTGCGGGCGGAGCCTTTATGGCTGTAGGCGCAGTCTTAGCGGCGGTATTTATGAGGGAAGAAGATGAATTTGCTTATCAGAAATTCTCTTTTAAGGAGGGCCTTAAATCAATGAAGGAGACGATCAGGGTAAGCGCACGATACGGCGCTAGCAATCGAGCCGTCAAATTTATCCTCATTACCAGTTTTGCACAACTTTTTGCTGTTCAGGCTCCGAATATGCAATGGCAACCGTTCTTCGGACAATTCTTACCAAATAAAACAAGTTTTGGGTTTCTTTTTGCCAGCATGTCTATTGCCATTATGGCTGGCAGCGCAGTCGCGCCATGGTTTTTAAGGCAGGTAGAGGGCGAGAAAAAAGCGATCTCATTGACTCAGCTGGTAATCGGTAGCGGTATATGCCTTACCGTCATGTTCGACAGAATTGCGCCAGCTCTAGGAATTTTCTTGGCTCACGAATTTGCCCGTGGATTGTTCTTGCCTCTTAAGGATGTGTACCTCAATGACAATATTCCATCTAAAGAAAGAGCAACCCTTATTTCCTTTGATGCTATATCAAGGCACATAGGGGGGATGATCGGCCTAGTTGTAAGTGGGGTGCTGGCCCATTACTTGTCTTTACCCACCGCCTGGATATTTTCCGGACTGGTTCTTATGGTCATAACTATTCTTCTGTGGAAAAATCACCAGTAAGTTAAGCTGGCGGGGAGATAACATCAAACCGCTTTTTGTTTTGATAAAATATCACTTTGCTTATAGACAGGCTTTCTGGTATCCTAATGTATCCACTAAGCCCTGGACTCTAATGATTAATAAGTTTTTCGGATTTTGGTCTAAGGATATCGGTATTGATTTAGGCACGGCCAACACTTTGGTCTATGTTCATGGTAAAGGTATTACCATCAACGAGCCCTCCATCGTTGCCATTAATCAAAAGACGGGAAAGATATTAGCTATTGGCAATGAAGCCCGTAAAATGGTTGGCCGGACTCCCGGATATATTATGGTCTCTCGACCCTTAGTGAATGGGGTTGTTTCAGATTTTGAAGTGACGGAGCAGATGCTCAAATATTTTATCGACCAAGTCCATCGAGAAAGCTTTTCGCTATTGCCTCGGCCTAGAGTTGTCATCGGTGTCCCCTCTGGCGTGACCGAAGTGGAAAAGAGGGCCGTTGAAGATGCGACATATAGCGCCGGCGCTCGAGAAGTCTATCTTATAGAAGAGCCGATGGCGGCGGCGGTGGGCGCTCGATTGCCTGTTCAAGACGCTGTGGCCAACGTCATTGTTGATATCGGTGGCGGGACAACGGAGGTGGCTGTCATCTCTATGGGCGGGATGATTGCCTCCCGATCTTTGAGAGTGGCGGGGGATAAGCTGAACGATGATATTTTGAGATATGTCAGAGAAGAGAGAAACCTTTTAATAGGGGAAGCCAGCGCCGAGAATTTAAAAATATACCTGGGTTCTGCCTATCAGATGGAAGAGGAGCTAGAGGGCCGGGTCAGGGGCAGGGATCTAGTTTCTGGTTTGCCCAAAGAGATAATCATTACATCTAATGAGTTAAGGCAGGCGATGCAAAGATCAATCAAGAGCATTGTTACGGCAGTAAAAAACACGATTGAGGAAACACCACCTGAACTAACAGCCGATTTGATCAACAGGCCAATATATTTAGCTGGCGGCGGTGCCCTCTTAAGAGGCTTAGATCGGTTGATCGCCCATGAAACAAAACTCTTTGTTAAAATAGTTGATGATCCCCTAACGGCAGTAGCTAGGGGCTGCGGATTCATTTTAGAGCACATCAGCCAGCTTCGGTCGGTATTGGTTTCTACCCAGCGGGAAGCGTATCTTTAATGTATGCGCCTGACTCCAGCCAAGCTCACACTTTTACTCTTTTGTGTCATCGTTATTGGGATGGTGATTCAGTATGGATTTTTGGGCCATCAGGAAGTGGACGCAAGCCCACTCCAACAACTCAGGGTTTCTTCTTTCGGCTTAATGACTCAAACTAAAGCCTGGCTTTTCGCCATTCCCCATCTTCACACCCTCTCACAAGAAAATCAGAATTTGAAGAATGAAAACCAGAGGCTTTTGCATCAGATTGCTCAGAAAGAATCTTTGGAAAAGGAGAATGGATTCTTAAGGCAAGCCTTAAAGATTGAGCGGGATAATAAAGCGGTCATTCCGGCGGGCATATTTAATTTTCGCCTCACCCCGAATGCCTACAGGGTAGATATTAATGCCGGCTCTCAAGAGGGGGTTATGCCGGATGATGTTGTTACCACCAGTGAAGGTGTTCTTATCGGCAAAGTGGCTGCCGTCCATCCGCGTTATTCCGAAGTTATGTTCTTAGCCGATCCGGATTTCTCAATTTCGGTAAGAGTTTTAGGCCAGAATACAACAGGCATCGCTCGAGGAAATGTTCGTGAGGGGATGACGATAGACTTGATTTTGCAAAATGAGCGTATTGCCGAAGGCGATATCCTTGTGTCCAACGGCAATGATCTTTTCCCGGCCGGCTTGATTATTGGCTCGGTCAGGCATGTCTCCTCAAACGAGACGGATGTATTTAAGTCAGTGAAGGTCGACCTAGCGGTTAAAGAGGCTGAACTTGATTCCGTTATTGTCATTAGAAGATAATATGTTTTCTTTATACGCCATTCTAGCTTGGATCGGATACATGGTCATTACCGGCAATATATTGCCGGGGTTATTCGGCTCTTACATGAATCTGGCATATTTAATCTTTCCTGTCGGCCTCCTTGCCTATCGAGGGCCAGCGGGGATAACTTTAGGTACAGTGCTAAGCTTAGCGGCTGAATTCTACGGCGGCTTTGCTTTGGGCTCTATTGTCTTGCCATGGCTGGCCACAGTGGCTGTTTTCCTTGTCTTCGTCCATTTTTTCAGTCTTCGACCCGCTTTCTATCTTTCTTTGCCATCAAGTCTTGTTTCTATGGTTTTGGTTAGTATCTTACTTCTTTTTCTTTCATACATATTCTATCTTTTGTTTTCGTGGCTGGTTTTCAAAGATACTCTTCAATTTAGGACCCTCTTTTCCACCGTTTTCGACTGGTTCTGGGTGATCTATGCTACACTATCATTTACCGCCATCTTCTATGTAATGGAAAAAGCAAAGCGATATGTTCAAGAAGCGTGAATACAAAGTTTCTATCGGTGAGGACTGGGCTGAGCCGGAGGAAACCCTCCTTGATTCGGCCAGCGCCCACTCTGATCTTGAGCAGCCAATCACTCCCGGCGCTTTCAGATTTGTTTTTGTTTCTTCAATTATAGCGTCCCTACTTTTGCTCGGCCTGGCCTTTAATATCGGGATCGTCTCCCATAGAGGGTATGAATCCTTAGCCTACCAGAACCGATCAGTCAATTTCTCCATTCCGCCGCCTAGGGGAATCATCTTCGATCGGACGGGCAAGCCTTTAGTCAGGAATATTCCTAGTTTTGATTTGCTTGTTGTGGCCAAAGATCTTTCTTTTGAAGACCGAGAAGGCATAAAGAGGGTATCAGATATTTTATCAATTCCTCCCGATGATTTCCTTGTCTCACTAAAAGATCAATCAAGAGAAAGATCCGTGTTCTTTGTCGCTTTGGATATTCCTAAAGATAAAGTCTTAGATCTTTCTTTAATGAATATTCCAGGCTTCCATGTAATATCTACCACCAAGAGGCAATACATTGACGGATCTAAGTTTTCTCAAGTCATCGGCTATGTCGGCAAGGTTGGCAAAGAGGATCTTAATGACCCTTACTACACCATTACTGATTCAATTGGTAAGCTTGGTATCGAGATTCAGTATGAAAGGTATCTAAGGGGAGAGCATGGAAGAATACTCTTTGAGAACGACCAGCAGGCTGATACCGATCCCGTCTCCGGGGAAAATCTGGTTTTAACCATTGATGCCGATCTCCAGGCTAAGCTCTACGAAGAGCTCTATACTACTTTAAGAGAGGCAGGGCTAAGCCGAGGGGCGGGCATAATCCAGAATCCTAATACGGGAGAGGTATTAGCGTTAGTAAGCTTCCCTACATTTGACAACAATCTTTTTATTAGTGGCCTATCCGACGAGGCTTTTAAGAAGCTGTTTGATAATCCAGCCCGTCCGTTATTTAATCGGGTGGTCAGCGGATTGTATAATCCCGGCTCTACCATCAAGCCCCTAATCGCTCTAATGGCTCTAGCTGATGATATTATTGATGCTGATGATACAATTACTGACTGTATCAGTCTGACCATTCCTAATCCTCTAACAGGAGAGGCGGCCTACGTGTTTAAAAACTGGCGGGAAGAGTATGGCCAGTTTAATCTCAGAAAAGCAATTGCTAATTCCTGTAATATATATTTCTTCACCGTTGGCGGAGGCTTTGGGAAGGTGGCCGGCTTAGGCATCAATGCCATTTCAAAATATCTTGAATCGACGTTGGCTAATGCAATTTTAGGAATTGATATCCCAGGCGAAAAAGCGGGGTTAATCCCTAACCCGGCTTGGAAGGAGGGGTCTAAAGGCGAACCTTGGTATCTAGGGGATACGTATAACGTATCGATCGGGCAAGGAGATCTTTTGGTCACCCCTCTCTGGCTCAACACATATATTGGGGGAATAGCCAGCAAAGGAAAGATATACAGGCCATACATCGGGGCTAGAGTTGTAGACAATGACAAGAATGTCATCCAAGCCTTTTCTCCAAATGTCATATCCAGCCTACCTTTTGATCCTTCAGCCTTAGAAGAAGTAAAAAAAGGGATGGAGCAGACGGTGGAGTCGGGCACGGCCCAGATGTTAAAGACCATGCCCATAAAGGTGGCGGCTAAGACCGGGACAGCCGAAGTCTTAAAAGGCAAGACTACCAATTCCTTATTCACCGCTTTTGCTCCTTCAGATAACCCGGAGATATCGATGACAATCCTGATTGAAGGCATTACCTCTAACCAAGGTTTAGCTGTCAGGGTGGCGAATAACGTACTGAGATGGTATTACAAGGCACCGGACCATATTTTGACTCAAAGCCCAGAAGCAACTACGGTTTTAAATTCCCCAACCCCTTAATTATCAACATATATTTGCTTCCTTCTAGGAAGCATGATATATTATGATAACTTTTAAACACAATGCCAGCGCAATATTTCAGCAAGGAAGGCCTAGAAAAACTAAAACAGGAGCTCGAATATCGTGAAACCGTGCTTCGCCCGGCCATCGCGACTCGGATCCGGGATGCTAAGGAGCAGGGGGACTTAGCGGAGAACGCTGAATTTGACTCAGCCAAAGAAGACCAATCGATGAATGAGGGCCGAGTCAATGAGATTAAGGCCATCTTAGAAGATGCCATTATTATCTCGAGCGGCTCAAATGGTAGTGGCGTCGTCGGTGTCGGCTCGACCGTAAGGGCAGAGTCACCTCATGGCAAACAGACTTTTGTTATCGTCGGAGCATCTGAGTCTAATCCAATAGATGGCTTTATTTCTAACGAATCGCCTTTAGGTAAGGCTTTCTTGGGGCATAAAAAAGGAGATAGTGTATCGGTGGTGGCGCCAAGGGGGACAACAGAATACTCAATCACTGAAGTTAAATAGCCTATTAAAAGGAAGGGGCCCCCGGAAACGGGGGCCTTATGGTAGGAGAAAGAGCTCGGCTGGAATTACATGTCGATGAGCGCTCGGACGATTGCCGTGGCGTATGCCTGGCGCACGTTCCAAGCGCGGATCCGGTAGACGTCGATCGGATTGTTGAAGTTGCCCAACTCAATGAGCACCTTCTGCTCAATCCGATTTAGCCTGCTCAAGACGTACAGGTTGCGCAGCCCATGGTCCTTATCGCCGTTAAGGACGACGGGCATATCCTGCCGCGAGCGTCGGTCAGTGGCAAATGACTTGACCAGCGCCTCCGAGAGGTCAAGGTCAAGGTCCGGCGTTACTACCCGGATCCCTTGGACGTCAGTCCGGTTGCCTGGCCGGTCGAAGTGGATTGAGATCCAAACCGGCTTAAGGTTTTTGTGTCTGGCGGCGATCAGGTTGCCATACCGGATCCTCTTGGACAAGCCAGGAGTTCCAGCCCGGACAACCGATTTATCAATCGCGAACTTGGCGCTCCTGTTTGGTGGGAAGAGCTGTTGGAAAGGCAGGTTCCTGGGCTCGGCGCCGTCCAGAATGGTCATGAAGACCTTGGCACCGAATTGCTCGGCCAGGATTTTCACGCGCAGGGAGACGTCATAGACGTACCCTGATTCGTAGACAGCTTTCCCTTGGAACCGACCCCGCGCGCCGGGGTCTACACCACCATGGCCGGGATCAATGACCAAGAACATGTCCGAGAGGGGACCGGTGGCCCTCAGGACTTTCATGGCCCACGAAAGCCAGTCGTTAGAATTCTGGGTGAACTTTTTGACGAGGTCATCCAGATTCCACCACTGCTCCTGCTGTCCGCTTGCCGGCATGGTCGCCAGCAAGATGATGGCAACCACGGCTGCCGTCTTTGTAAGGTGCTTCATCTGCAGGCCTCCTATGGTATTAATTATATCATGTTTTCACAAAAAAGTAAAGAGCGAGCGCTAGGCTCGCCTCCGGTGTTTTTTGTTCCAGAATTCCTCAATTGGGCAGTAGAATCCAGGAGAACTATATCTATTCAGGACACATCCGCCATACTCCCCACGCTCTCCTTCTTCGTCTCGGACCACTTCTCCGCATACTATCTCGTCCTCTGTTGTGCGATGCATGTGCCTACATTCAGGGAATATATGGGCTTCTTCGCGCGATTCATTGATTACTAGTGCTTGGGCTCTGGCTCCTGTGGTCGCTCCAGGGTATTCGCGCATGAATTTGACAGCGGCTTGAGCAATTGTATCGGCTTCAATGTCGATATGGCTTAACTCAACTCCAATCAGACTTCTGCGTAGATCTTCTTGGCTGGGACTCGTGCCATGCTTATGATAGACATAGACACCGATATCATCTATCTCCATAAGGGTGCAAGCACTAAATGCCCTAGTAGGACCTATAGTTATTGAGCGGATAGAAACGGGAAGCCTGACAATTCTTTTTACCTTGGTGCCAATTACTGGGATAGCTGGCATATTCATTAGGAACTGGTCCCAGAGTATCTTTTTCTAATGTATTGTCAAACAGAAGGTTTGACAATACATCCCCAATATCATAAAAGTAGTCAGATCCTATACATTATGCGCTCTGAGCTTAAGTTTGTTTCTGGCCGCCGCAGTTTTGAAAAAGACGCATTCATCGTTCTCCAAGTGCCGGAGAATGCGAAAATAGCGGATTGGAAATATCAAGACAATACCTTTTCTCTTCACTTCGGTATCTTTGTTAGTCTCAAACACCGTGATCCCCATAATTACGGTGTAGATGTCTTTTACATCAGGCTAGCGTTGGACAGCCTTAAACCAGACGTTCTCGGCGCCATTAACTTTGAGCGAACCTTTTCCAGTCTCTCCCATCTTCGCCTCTGGCTTCTCCAGATGTTTACCACGCCGACCCTACTGGAACTTCTTGGGATCAGAAGCGAGAAATCTAATTTTGCGCCAGTCCAAGGCTGCCTGATTGATATTTATACTGCTATTGGGCAGATGATTCCTGTCGTCATGCAAGAAGAGGTGACTCGTCAACAAATGTACACTCATCTGGTCGCCCGGCTCATCTAGCCGGGTTTTATAATATATGGATACTGGATACGGAATATTTAATGATATATACTGGATAATATATGGCCTTAGACGAAATACGGAAGGTAAAATTAGAGAAGCTTAAGAAGCTTCAGAAAATGGGCATTGATCCTTATCCGGCTGATTCAAACCGGACCCATTCAATTTCTGAGGCTCTAAAAGAATTTGATTCTTTCGAATCTTCGAAAGAAGAATTAGTTCTGGCCGGGCGGATCATGGCCAAAAGAGAGCAGGGCGGATTGATATTTATTGACCTCAAAGATGGAAGTGGAAAGATGCAAGGTTTGATTAAAGAAGATGTAGTTAGTTCAGAACCGTTCAATACCTTTAAAGAACTAATAGATATTGGGGATATAATTGAGGTATCAGGTAGCCTCTTTAAGACTAAAAAAGGCGAGAGAACATTAGAGGCTAAGACATACAGGCTTTTAACAAAGGCTCTTTTGCCTTTGCCTGAAAAATGGCATGGGCTTCAAGACGTTGAAGAAAGGTACCGAAAAAGATATTTAGATTTAATCATGAATCCTGAGGTCAAGAATGTATTTGTGACCAGGAGTGCCATCGTTGAAGCGGTTAGAGAGTTTCTCTTAAAGAGGGAGTATCTTGAAGTCCAGACCCCGATTCTTCAGCCGATATATGGCGGTGGTTCGGCTCGGCCGTTCGCCTCAAAGCTCAATGCCTTAGACATGACGATTTACATGCGGGTGGCCAATGAACTTTACCTTAAAAGGTTGGTTGTGGGAGGCATGGAGCGAGTCTTTGAATTTTCAGTCGATTTCAGGAATGAAGGCATTGATCGGAGCCATAACCCGGAATTCACTCTCTTTGAAGCCATGACGGCTTATAAAGACTATATCTTCGGAATGGATATTATCGAGGAGATTATGGAATATGTGATTAAGAAAGTTACCGGGGATACTAAGATTACTTATGAAGGAGTAGGGCTTGATTTTAAAAGGCCCTGGAAGAGGACAAGCATGAGGGAGGCGATAAAGGAGTACGCCGGTATCGATATCGAATCATCTAGTGATGATGATCTCAAAGCTTTCCTTAAGAAGCATAATCTTGAAGTCGCCGGGGAATATACCAGAGGCAATGCTATTATGGCCATCTCAGAGGAGTTCTGCGAAGACAAATTCATTCAGCCCACTTTCCTTTATGACTATCCTACCGAAACCTCGCCCTTGGCTAAAAGGAAGAAAAACGATCCTAAATACGTAGAAAGATTTGAACAATATGTCTGCGGGATGGAAGTGGGGAATAACTATTCAGAGTTAAATGATCCCCATCTCTTATCTGACAACTGGCGTCAGCAGGAGGAAGCTCTTAAGAAAGGAGACGAAGAAGCCCAGAGAATGGACGAAGACTTTATCAACGCTTTAGAGGTAGGTATGCCACCGACTTGTGGCATCTCGATTAGCATCGATAGATTGACCATGCTTATGACCGATCAGCATTCCATTAGAGATGTGATTCCTTTTCCTTTTATGAAGCCTATAAAAAAGTGATGAAAGAAAGCATTCCCCCAACCTCGGTCATGGAGTTAGATGGCATAAGGACTATTGAAACACTTGTTATAGATGATGCTCGAAAGACGGATGAAAAAATTGAAGCCATTGGTGCTAGGATCGAGACTATCTCTCAATCAAATCCAGAAAAAGCTATTAAATTAAAAGAGAAGCTTAAAGAAAGAATAAAAAAGTATACAGCTATTTTTTCTCTCGCCACATATATTGCTAGCATGGGCTTGTTGCTGAATCATGAGCGAACGAGATATAAAGTAAGGTTTATTCAAAAGGGAGAATCATTAGAGTATGTCCATGAGGATGCAGAGACTACCGAGATTATTAATTATTTGTCTGGCCGGGGAGAATTAAGCCGGGTTTCCCGGTTCAAAATATCAAAGGCAGTCTTTCTAAACTGGTTTGATGGTATGCATTTTGCCTACCCTCCTGAACTAAAAAGCGCTGACGAACCAACTTTTAAAAAGATAGTGCGAGAGGTTCTGGTCAGAGAGAAACAGCAAGCACCTTTTGAGTCAGAGGATTGGCATCTTGATATTTTCTCCACTGCCAAAGTAGATCTTCATTCCGATTTGTATGATGTATTCTGGCAGATAGAGGCCAAAGCCGGCAACCCAAGAGTTAGGTGGGGATTCTCAGATCCCCTCTATCGCCTTATTGCAGGGAGTATCGGAGGCATTGGTTTCTACAATCCGTTAAACAATACTATCTATATCGATCCGCCCCTAAGCCCCCAGAGTTACTCTTTAGATGATTTTGTAAGCGAAGCAGCTCATGGCGTTCAAGCAAGAAAACCTTTTCAATTTATGCTAAAATTAATGAAGACCTACGCTTTATTCAGTCAGAATGTCATAGCGACAGGAGATATCCATGGGGCCTACCTGAAGACATATCAGGCGCCTGGAACATTGGAGTATGATGCCCATCGTGTTATCGAAAGGGATTTATTGGATGGTGTTGATAAGGCGATTGAGGCATCAGAGAATAAACAATGACAGATATAAATATCAATGAAATAGGGGCCACACTAAAAAGCATCCTTGATGCCTTGAATTTAGAGCTAGAAAATTTAGAACAAGAAATTAAAAAAGACAATGCTTGATATTAAATTCATTAGACAAAACACAGAGGCCGTAAAACAGGCCATTAAGAACAAGGGCCTAGCTTTGGATTTAGATCGGCTTTTAAAAGTGGATGAAGAAAGAAGATCTTTGATCGCCCGGAGCGAAGCTATCAGGGCCGAGCAAAAAAAGACAACTGATAGAGAGAGAGCCAAAGCTTTGAAAGAAGAATTCAAAGCATTAGAGTTGCAGCTAAAGATAGCAGCCGAAGAATACGACCGTTTAATGGACCAAGTCCCGACAATACCTTCACCAGATACGCCAATCGGCAGGGATGCTGATGAAAATATCGAAGTCTATCGCTGGGGCGATACCCCGGAATTTGATTTCAAGCCTAAAGACCATATCGAGCTAGGAACATCTCTAGATATTATTGATTTTGACCGAGGCGTTAAGACTGCCGGCTTTCGAGGCTACTATCTCAAAAACCAAGGGGCCCAATTAGCCATGGCTTTGATGATGTTTGCCTTTAATAAGATGGTGGAGAAGGGATATAAGCCGATGATCCCGCCAACATTAATTGGTGAGCAATTTCTTTATGGTAGCGGCTATTTCAAGGAGTCAAAATATAACCCCTCCATAGATGAAATATATCGGGTTGAATCCTCAGAAGAAGGAGAGCCTAAAAAATATCTAGTTGGGACAGCGGAGCCTTCTTTACTCGCGTATCATAGCGGGGAAGTCTTAAAGGAGAGAGATCTGCCGATTAAGTTCGCTGGCTTCAGCCAGTGCTATCGGAGCGAGATCGGAAGCTACGGCAAAGACACTAAAGGGATTTACCGGGTTCATGAGTTTATGAAAGTCGAGCAGGTCGTCATCTCTAAAGCCGATATTCCAGAGAGTGACAGCCTCCAGAAGGAGATGGTGGATATAACCAAGGAGATTCATGAGGAATTGGAATTGCCTTACCGTGTTATCCAAATATGTACCGGCGATTTAAGCGCCGGCAAGTATAAGCAATTCGATTATGAAGTCTGGCTGCCCGGTATGAATCGCTGGGCTGAAACCGGCTCGGCCAGCAATTTCTTAGATTGGCAGGCCAGGAGGCTGGATATTAAATATGTAGACGCCGACGGAGAAAGGAAGTTTGCCTATCTTTTAAATAATACGGCCCTTCCCACTCCCAGACCGATCATTGGCATTTTAGAAAATTTTCAAACTAAGAAAGGCACGGTCAAGATTCCTAAGGCCCTTCAGAAATACATGGGCGGGGCTAAGGAGATAGAGAAATGAAAGTCTACAATGCCAAAGGCTATAGAGATGCTTTAGCTGAGAAAAGAAGACACCGCCTTTTGGCGGCCTCTTCTTTTGTTTTAATCCTCATCGCTGCTGGCCTAATCGCGCTGGTGTATTTTATCTTCTTCTCATCGTATTTCAAGATATCTAGTATTGAGGCTAAAGGTTTTACCCAAGATCATCAAGAAAGGATATTGTCTTTCATGGGTAAGGAGAAAGAAAAAAAGAAGTTTTTTATTCCAATAGGGCAAAACAGATTCTATCTCACCCGATCATCTCTTTTGGCCTCTCTCCTGGAGGAGTTTCCATTCTTGGAAGATGTATCAATAAAGAAAGGCTTGGGGCATTCGATATTCATTGAAGGCAAGGAAAGGTCTCCGTTAGGAACTTGGTGCTTTGGACATAAATGTTTCTTTTTCGACAAATCAGGCAAGCTTCTGGAAGAAGCTTCGCCTTCTTCTGGCTATCTTCTCATGAATGTTCAAGATGAGAATCATGAAGGAGAAATTCAAAAGTCGATTGATGCGAAGTTTTTTAACCCGGCTCTTTTAGCCCACTCAGGCCTCAATAGAATTGGAGTTAAGGTTCAGTCGATCATTATTCCTAAAGTTCACGGTACTGAACTCCATGCCGTCACCTCTACTGGCTCAAAGGTTCTTTTTTCGCTTGAATTTCCAATTCAAGACCAAATTGAAACTCTTGAAGTTTTTTTGGCTGATAAAAACACAGATCAAGACTTCAGTCCGAGTCGCCTTGATTTGAGAATTGCCGGCCGAGTGTATTATAAGTAGGTGTGGATAACTATTGACATTATTTGTCAAAGGAGTATAATTAATATCGTTAAGTTCTTTCCAAGAGCCCTCATGGGCTCGCAGAAGATAAAGGAAATTCATTGTTTTCTGCGAGCCCAATTAAGGGTTCACAATGCCGCTCGCCCGGGGCTCCACAGTCCTAGGCCACCGGTAGATGGTCAGAGTTATTGCGCAGCATCCCTGGGGGGTGCGTAAAACTAATCATTGGGCTGGCACCCTGATGAAACCCGGAATCGCATCCGGGAGACTGACCGTCTCGTGCCATACAGACGCCGTTCGTTCTCTACAGATCGCGTCGGGGGGATGGCCATGCAGCAGAAACGCCTCGTTTCTGCTGCATGGCTTCGTTCTTTGTTCCCAGCGGCCACGCTCCAGCCCGGTTCCCACCGGGCTTTCTTCATGG
>DATDZX010000034.1:0-8643 GCA_036516715.1 Minisyncoccota bacterium
TCTTTTAAATACTAAATCGCCGTTCTTTTTAAGAGTGGCCCTAACCGACTTCGTCCGATATCTCACTTTTATATCAATATTTCCTGGTAGAGATATCTCGCCATTGACCCAATGGATATTAGCCACTCTTGCTTCCTTTTGCCTAGTATCGCTATTGGGTCCCACAAAAATAATATTCTTTTTGACATCTTTGCCGGTTACATAATACGGCCCTTGGCCATCGCCAATATTAAGTCCATGCCTTTGACCAATAGTGTAATAATAGATGCCATCGTGAACCCCGATTACTTTTCCAGCCTGATCCAAAATCTTTCCTTTATTAGGCTTAATGTATCGAGTCAGAAACTCCTTCATATTCAAAGGACCAATAAAGCAAACCCCTTGGCTGTCCTTCTTATCATATACAGATAAGCCGAATTTCTTAGCTAGTTTCCTAACTTCTGGCTTGGTATACCCTCCGATTGGGAAAAGACAATGTTTCAATATTCTTTGATCGAGGGTCCACAGGAAATATGATTGATCCTTATTTAAATCTTTTCCCTTTAAAAGATGGTATTCGGTCCCTTGCTTTTTCAATCTCACATAATGCCCCGTGGCGATATATTCGGCTCCCTCCCTTAAAGCCTTCTTAAGAAAGAGACCAAATTTAATTTCCTTGTTGCACATTACATCAGGATTAGGCGTCCGGCCAGCTTTGTACTCTCTGATCATATAATCAGTGACTTCTCTTTTATACTCACGAGAAAAATCCCAAGTTTTAAATGGAATGTTTAACTGTGATGCCACCCGCATGGCATCTTCTCGGTCCTGCTTCCAAAGGCAAACCTCCCTCTCATCATACGGCTGCCAGGGCTTCATAAAGACGCCGGTCACATGGTGGCCTTCTTTTTTAAGCAAGGCCGCGGCCACGGAGCTATCGACTCCGCCTGACATGGCGACGTAAATTTTGGTCTTAGATATTCTAGGCTTCATGGCGTATAATGTTACCAAATGAAACTTAATATTCAAGTAAAACCTGGTTCCAAAAATGATGAGGTTAAGATATCGGATTCAGCAAATTACCTAATCAGGACAAAAGCTAAGGCTGTTGAAAATAGGGCAAATAAGGAGGCTATTAGGCTTTTAGGTAGATATCTTAAAATACCACAGAGCAAGATGAGGATCGTAAGAGGCTTAAAAAACAAAAACAAAGTAGTGGAGATTCTGGACTAAGACAACTGACTCTAATAGAGGCCCAGTCCTCTAATCATTTTAAACTTTTTAACAAAATCTACCGTCTCTCTAACCTTCTGACTTATCTCCCCTGTTGCGGCTATATATTTTCCTGGCCCCCCGTTATATATCGCCGCTCTGATTTCCTCAATTTGCAAACTACTTTTAGAGGAAAAGATCTGATAGTGGCTGGTACTTCTTTTGGCTTTGGAAGCCACGGTCGAAAGATGGTCATCCAATACTAGGACAGAGGCCATGATTGAGTTGACAATATCGACTCGGCCAATGTCTTTGTCTTTAATGAGGCCGGCTGGGGGATAACCTTTGACTATACTGGCATATGTTCTGGGCATTATCTGGCCTAAGCCAAGGGCCCCTGTTTTTGAAAAGGTATAGCGGAAGGCTTTCTCTCCGTTAGCTCCCAGCCTTATCAAAACTCTTTCTGCCAAAGCCTGGCCGCCATCTGAAGAAGCCAGGATCAGTTTTGGATCTGTTTGTTCGGTGGTAAATATATTTTTGACGAAAGCCGGCGTCATGGTATCAGTCACTGATTGGGAGGAGTATGTCCTGGATTTGACTCCCTTGTTCCTAAGCCTCTCAAAGGCCTCAGCTACGTGATTGTCTAGGAATTTTTTTCCGGCCTCTACCAGTTCCTTGGTATGAAGGTCAGGAGAATATGGGACATAGATAATTTCAGAATATTCTTTGCCTTTTTTGTCTTCCGGATAGACAAGGCTATCATTCTTTAAAAGGAACTTGTTGGCCAATACAATATACCGTGAATAGTCTCCATTCTTGGCGGCCACATCAAGATCGGAGTTGTAATAGTTCCACCAATTAACTTTTACATTAAATTGACTCGCTTCAACTGGCTGAAATCTAGGAATATTATTTACGTTATACAAATACAACTTCCGGATTGTATTGGCCTCTTCTATTTCCTTCTCATCCAGCCAATACCGGGCTGAAAAAACAGCACTTGTATAGGTATCTAAGATGGCCAATTCTAATTGACGCCGAGCCAAATCCCCTTCCTTGGTGATAATCTTTCCTTGCCTAGTTTTTGTTTTAATAACTTCTTTTTC
Source organism: Minisyncoccota bacterium (assembly GCA_036516715.1). Lineage (GTDB taxonomy): Bacteria > Patescibacteriota > Minisyncoccia > 2-02-FULL-40-12 > GWA2-44-9 > DATDZX01. The sequence continues at coordinate 2,298 of DATDZX010000034.1, forward strand.
AAACAGGAGGGGTGGGGTATGGCTCAATAAAGATTTCCCTTCTTGTATCTTCTCAACCAAAGACCAAGAGGCCGGCGCGGCCATTACTGTCGCGGCTGGATGAAGATCAATATCAACATAGATATCTTTGCTTTGTAGAATCTCTTGAGCCCGAGCAAATAAGGCAAAGAGGAGAACTGCGGCTAGTATAAAAATGGAAGGCAATTTCTGCTTCATAGACGACAGTATACCAGAAACTTTCTTTCCCTTGATCTTTACTATTTCAAAATAGATAGCGTGGTATTTTCGAGAACTTTCACTTAGTCTCCAAGAGCTTAACCTCTTCTCAAGATAATTTTAAGATTTTTACAATCTACAATTTCAACAAATGTGCCACTAAGCATTATCTTGGTTTGAGGAATGATTGGGCCATCGTCTCAGCTGCATCAAAACCAATCTTAATGATATAAAAAATCTTATTTGGATGATTTTCTCGCGCCTTTTCTAATGCGCCCGTGCTTGTAGAGGCAAGATAGGTTTTTCTTGTGTCAATATCAATGGCCAGAAACTTCCCCTTTTTCTCAGGATCATACTGGGGTTTGATCTTTTTATATATCCTGGCCCCTTCTTCTGCAATATGCTGAACATCGACTTGTTTTATGAGTTTATCGTTCATAACTAGAGTATACTATATCAGTTATTAATTTCCCGTGACTTATATATTATTCTCAATTTCCGCCGCCTTCCTTTGAATGGCGTTAGCATAGGAATTACACGGCGCCGTAGAACACTTGGAATTCCCGCTATAATACGCCTTAGAGGCAGCCACTTCAGCCGCTCTTGTTTGGGCTGACACTCCGCCCCGAGAAAGTTTAACTGCTGCCGCCATAAAGGCATCCTCGATGTTCCAAGGATTAGCCGAGCCTCTACCAGTCAGCCGGCCCACTTCTGAGGCATAACTGATCCATGTCGAGGGAATGAACTGGGCCGGGCCCATCGCGCCACCCCAACCGTAGCGCTTGCCATTCACGATCTGGGGACATGAAACAGCTGTCGTATCAGGGTTCAATCCTAATCCCGAAGTTATCTTAATAAACGGGGCATGATCTCTTGTGTGCATGATATTAATCCATTTCTTCTCCGGTGGATCCCCCTCCCGATTACATCTGCCAACATTTCTTCCTAAGCCTGATTCAACCTCTAAGACAGCAATTAGATAAGCGGGGCGGATATCTACCCGCAGAGCGGCTAGTTTGCCGTATTTGACCGCATCTTCGGCGGTAACGCCGGCTAACTGAAGGTATTGGATCTGAGTCCGCAGAGCCTCAATATCAGCTTTGGATTTCTTGAGAAGATTCTGGTATAGGGCTTCTTGGCCTTTTGTTTCTTTAAGAACTTTGTCCTTAGTTCCTTTGTTTTGATCTAAGCTCCTCTTCTCAAACTCCTCCAAAGCCCTTAAGCGCTCTAATTCCGTTCTCTTATCCTCCAATTCATTCTTCTTCTCTTCAAGATCAACTTTTAGATCCTTAATATCCAAGATTGTCTCGCGTATCTTTTCCTGCGTTTCCTGGACATTATTCAAATCGCTGAAAAATTCCGCCAAAGTGTCATGTTTTAGAAGAATAGTCGTGACATTAGTTCGATTCTGCTCATAGGTTCGCTGTAAATAAAAGGCGAGGGCTTCCCGGTGCCTGTCCATCTTTGATTGAGCCTCCTCGATCTTCTGAGATGTTTCCCCGATGGCTGAATTAGTCTGGTTTATTGAAAGCTGAAGGCTTTTAATCTCAAGGGTTAATTGGCCTATCTTTGCATTTAGAATTGATATCTCATTCTGAAGGGTTTTGGATTTGACTCGGGTAGTATCTATCTGGTCCTGGTACTGCTCGATCTGCCGCTGAAGCTCTTGGATCTGCCTGTTCCTAGCCTCAATCTCGTCCTGGACTGACGCCTCAGAAACGCTTGAAAAAGCAAAAGCCATGACTAGGGTCAGGCTGAATATCGCGAGAAAAAGCCCTTTTGTATGATTTCTTCTCACTGGGATAAGTATACAGGAAGCAGGTAATTTGGGAATCTTTTTATGCACATTTTTACTGGTTCGTATTAAAAAGTGAGGTATACTGAAATTGATGACGTATTTAAGGAGGAATATCTTTCAAAATCTGGTCTCTCTGCTTCTTCTTTTATCATTCTTCTTGCCATTTCAAGCTTCGGCCGTTGTGTACACCAACCCGGCTACGTCCTGGTCTCCCAGCCAAACTAACAATGGCTGGTGGCCCGCTCTCTCGCCCGATGGCCGGTATGTCGCCTACGGTAACTGGGGCGAAAGCTGGGTTACCGATCTTCAAACGAAACAGGATCATGATCTTTCTAGACCCGAGGAATTGCCTTCAGGCGCCCGGTGCTTAGGCGGACAATGGATAAAGCCGGATACGGTAACTTTTGTCTGCGAGCTTGAAGATAACAGCAAATATTACCGTTATGAAGCCAAAATTGGCGAATGGAGGCCAAAGAAGAAAGATGACGATCCTTCTCTGGTAGCTGGTAATAAATTTGTAGCAGCTGACGGCCATTGGGCCTCCTGGACGCCGCAAAGGATCGCCAGGGACAATCGAATTCTTGCTTCTGATAGTCCTGGCGGGGCTTTAGCGATCGGTGGCAATTTAACCGCTCATGCGTGTGATAACACAAATAGCCAGATATGCTTTTGGACGGATAATGCCTTAAGTAGACGTTACTCAGCCCAGACGCCCCTTCATCAGATGGATGCCCGCCAAGGATATATCGCTTATGGAGGCTATGGACCGGTTAGAGGCATCACCACACCAAACAACCAAGACATCGATCTAACAGCCACTCCTTGGAGGAGAGAGTTCCAGCCAACGGTCTTTGCAGTCGGTAATACAATTTGGTTGGCAACATATAGCGAAAACTCAAGCAGCGACTATATCGTTCTCCGGCCTTGGGGCCGAAAGGATGCCATCATCCTTAACGGTGGAGCCGCATCAATGGATGCCGTCTCCAATGGTACAACTATCACCGTCGCATATGCCACAGATCGAGGAGCGCTCACTGTCGTAACGGTGCCGGCTAATTCGCCTCGATCTACATTAACCGGCGAGGGCACAGTCGAGCAGCCATTACCACCACCAGACGGCCCGCCTCAAATCAGCGGATTTGATCCAGCCAGCGCTGTCTCTGGTGACACAGTTACAATCTATGGAGAGAATCTGCCTGACCAAGTTACCTTAGCTGGTTCAGATGGAACATCCGTAACAATCGCCGGAACTGCGGCTCAAGGACGACAAGTCCTTAGAATCCAGATCGATAGCTCCACGCCAAGCGGGACGTATACGATCAAAGTGAAGACGGATAAGGGAGAGGCATCGAGCCAGCAGACATTAACAATATCCGATTCTTCTGCCCCTGTAGCCCAGCCACCAAATCCCCAAGTCCCGACTGAGGGCCTCCCAACGGACTTGGGCAGCCTTATTGAGACAATATTTCAATGGAGCATTAGCCTTGTCGGCATAGCTGTATTCGCCTCCTTCTTTTACGCCGGACTTGAATGGTTCTTCGCAAGAGGAAATTCAGTTACTATTGGTAAAGCAAAGACTAGGATGAACAACGCCCTTTTAGGCGCCCTTCTTCTTTTTTCCGCATATATTATTCTCTATACAATCAACCCCGATCTTGTCGAGGGAAGATTCACTTTGCCCGGCATTGGCGGAACGACCCAGGGTGTGCCTTCTGGTCCTCAGCCCCAAGCGGCGACATGCAATAACGAGCAGTCATTGGCCAGAATGTATACTGTCCCCTACCCGGCCAAGAACGCGCCTGAACTAGATGAGCTCATCTCTTGTATTCGAGGCCGTTTGCCGAATGAGGACCTGGGTAGCATCTTCACGATTGACCAAAGCCGCCCTCTCTGCAACTATACCCGAGGCCAGAATATCTGCGGAGCGTGCAGTCATTCTACTAATTCCTGCCATTACGGGGGCCGAAGCGGCAGTCAGGGAGCCCTAGCGGTTGATTTCGGCAACGAGGTCATCGGCGAACGCATTATCAGCGTTGCCGCCTCCTGTGGCGCCAAGAGCGCCCGTTGCGAGAACGCTTCGGGCCAACAAGTCGCTTGTTCAGCCGCTAGTCATGTCCACGTCAACTCAAGAAGCTGCGATTCTAATTAATCTATGGGCTACATATTAGGCATACTCATCATATTAGGAATAATCTTTTATACTGGCTCTGATTTTAGCTTCACTAATCCGGGCAATCTCCTTGGACAAATAAAAGATAAATCAGAGGAATATATATTTCCCAAATCGGACAAAGAAATTCTAATTGAAAACCTTCAGGAGGATTACAAAAACTTAGAACAATTCTTCCAATCAGAGGCGCCCCAAAAACTTCTCCAATCAAATACGCTCACCCCATCTCAAAAAGAAACTCTCCAAAAGGCTCTGGATGGCTTTAAGGCAACTAAGCAGTCCCTTGAGGAAGTTAAGAAAAAGGTAATTGAGGAAAAAAGCATCCCTAAAATAATATTTGAAAAAATACTTTCCTTTGATCAAAAAAAGACACCTCAAGAGGAACAGGGGTTGGAACCAACCTACATCCCTCCACAATGCCGGGTTACTTGTCCCGCCGACTAGAAGCGGTGATTATTACGCCAACGAAGTTGATCAGGAAACCGAAGAGGATAAGAAAATGAAAAGGGGTGAGTAACCCCTCTGGGGTTTCCAGGCCAATATTAAGATGATGAAAAATATCCAGAAGTATCCCTAGACCCTCAATCGCCGTTCCAGCAAAACTAATTTTTACTCCCGTCGTTCTAGACATTTTGCAGTTTTTTCTTAAAAGATGTTATCGCCGGCGTCGCCAATGGATCTTCACCCGTCCTTTCAGCCATTTCACAGGTGGTCCAATCGGCCAGCAAGACTGATTTTACGATATATGAAAATCGAGATGACGCAGCGAGTTCGACTTTAGCCACCCTAACTCCTGATTCTTGATACATTGATTCTACCAGCTCCATCCTGGTTTTTATGTGAGGGTTATCGCTTGGATCAGTTAATAGAATGAAGGCAAAAGTTTCTTTAACCATTCTGGAACGGTCAAGCACGGCCTCTAGCTCATTGTGATTCGCTTCCGGTAAAATGTTGTGAGTTGACATCATCTTCGCGTTTTCATTGAATGCAATCTTCCAGTAATAGGCGATGGCCTCGTTGACACTTGAAGAATATATGACCGGCACTTTGGCATCGATTGCCTCGATAATTCGTTGACCTTGCCCCTCTAGGCCGCTTAAGCTTATTTCCGCCGCCTCACGATAGATAGACTCATCAGCTGGCCTTAAAACTAGCGAGAGGCTGTGAAGCATCGCCCCAACCGCGAAGCGAGCGGCGGAATTGGGCCTATGAGGAATAACAATGTGGGGAATTTCATTTTCCCTAGCAAATTTAAGCAAGGCCCCGCCGCCAGTAATGACTAACATCGGCGAGCCTTGCTCGTGGGCAACTTTAGCGCCAAGAATTTCTTCTTCAGTCTCGCCTGAATACGAACAAAAAATCACCGAGGCGTAGTCGGGTATTTTGTCTATATAATCCGAAACCACAGCCAGATGAATATCGGGATGCCAGGCCTTAAAAAGATGGCCAGCTAGAGCCGAGCCACCCATGGCCGCAAAGAGAATCTTACCTTTTAAATTCAGCTTGTCTGAATGGACTATCTCTGGTCGGAAGGAAAAACTCTCAACTAAGTCATTTAGATACGCTTTGGACATACCATATATTATACATGACTATTCCTTAAATAATATAGACCCCCATACTATACCGCCACATAAAAAGTAGAATAAACCGGGTGAATGAAGAATGAACTATCTGATCATCTCAAAGAGAGATTCAAAATTAGCAATCCTATTAAGTGTCTGGGTAAAGACAAGGATGCCTAATATTAAAAGGAGGCTGGCAAAGATAATATTGATGGTTTTAGCATACGACGCAGAACGCTCGATCAGACTACTTACTTTACCCGCAAAAAGACCAATAACAAGGAAAGGGATCCCTAGGCCTAAGGCATAGGCTAAGAGAAGACCAAAAGCTGATCCGGGTTGGCTGGAGGCTAGTCCCAAAATGCCCCCAAGTACCGCTCCCACACATGGCGTCCAGCCGGCCGCAAATCCAATACCAAAAAGAAAAGAGGAGAGGTATCTATTAGAAGAGGAAAAATGGGCCGTATGAGTAGTCTGGAAAAAATTGATCTTGATGACACCCAGCAGAAGAAGGGCAAAAAAGATGATGATGATTCCGCCTATCCGAGCTAGCCAGACTTGGGCATCATAGGCGACGCTCTCTAAAACAGTATTTAA
>DATDZX010000035.1:0-12818 GCA_036516715.1 Minisyncoccota bacterium
TGAAAAAGAGCATGAGGCTTCTCTCATAGAGGCTGTGCTGCGTAGATTCGGTCTCTAGATATATATTGCCCTCGTCGTTCAACGGATAGGACGCGAGCTTGCGGAGCTCGTAATAGAAGTTCGATTCTTCTCGAGGGCGCAGTTGATTTATTCCTCAGTTTGGATATTCTCTTTCCAGTCCTTAATATGAAAGACGAAGACGAACTCCGATCTCTTCTTGAAGAATGGGCCAAAGAAAGAGGCTACAAAATAAAAGTTGTTAGGTTTTCGCTCGAACTTACAGTCACTAGACAAACCGAAAGTCTCAAAGAAGGAAATGCCTTTTCTTTATTTCCCGTTCGCACCGATGAACAGCTGACGGAAGAAGATTGGGAAGCTATTCTTTCTCTTCCTTGGAAAGACTGGCAGAAAAGTATTGTGGAATTTGCTCGCAGAAACGGAGTGATAAGTACAGAGAATTTAAAGTTTGCCCTGGAAGGGATAAAAAAGCATGAAATGAGAATTTCGTCACGTGATCTTGAACAGTATGCTTGGATGGTTTTTGACCGATTAATTCAATCAATTAATAAGGTGTTAAAGAATACCTCATATCATGTATTTCCCATCAGCGATCGGGATTCAGATAACCGTAAATACAAGTTTTTCAAGGTTGTCTATCGAAGTAAACCAAATTGGCATCGTAAATCCCAGTAGACCTGGGATTCTATTTTTGGTAGAATAACGGCACTTTATGGATCTCTCGCAGCCGATAGAAAAACTAAGGTTCAGCGGTCCTCGCAACATCTCCCGCCTTAAGCATCTCGGCATTAATACGCTTAGAAATCTTCTTTGGCATTTCCCTGTCAGATACGAAGACTATACCAAATTCACCTCCATCGCTGATCTCCAAGCTGGAGAAAAAGTAAGCATCCAAGGAGAGATAGTTAAGATCGATGTTCGGCGCATCTTCCCCAGACGACTGACTATCATTGAAGCCATAGTGAGAGACGAGACCGGAGGCATAAGGGCCACTTGGTTTAATCAGCCTTTTATCGCCACCAGCCTGCCGGAAGGGACAATGGTCAGCTTGGCCGGCAAAGTCCAACTGGACAAAAGAGGGTTGTACCTCTCAAGCCCGGCATTTGAAAAAATGAAAGATGAGCTGGTCCATACCCAAGGCTTAGTTCCTATCTATCCCGAAACAGAAGGGGTTACATCGAAATATATCCGTTTTTTAATAAAGCCTTTACTTGAAAAGCTTTCTGTTCCTGATCCTTTACCTGAAACGATAAAGGAAAAGTATCAATTCCCTGAACTAAAAGAGGCTTTAATATCCATCCACCACCCTTCTTCTTTGGAGGAGGCCGAAAAAGCTAAAAAGAGATTAGCCTTTGATGATCTCCTTCTTTTCCAGATCAAAGCCCTTTTGGAAAGAAGGAAAATGAATCAGCTAAAATCTATTTCCATCTCTTTTAATCAAGAGCTCATCCAATCATTCATTTCAACTCTGCCTTTTGAATTAACCAAAGACCAGAAGATCGCCGCTTGGGAAATATTCAAAGATTTAGAAAAATCCTATCCCATGAACCGTCTCCTGGAAGGAGACGTCGGCAGCGGCAAGACGGTCGTCGCCTTAATGGCCGCTTTAGAGGTAGCTCAAGCTGGCTATCAAGCTGTCTTCATGGCTCCGACCGAAATCCTGGCTCATCAGCATTTTGAAACTATCTCCACCCTAACCAAACACCTCGATCTTGATATTGGTCTTCTCACAAGCTCGGCCGCCAGCCATAACCGGGTGGCGGTTAAAAAGGCCGAAGTAAAACAGTTAATAGAATCAGGACACGTAAAGATCCTCATTGGCACCCACGCTGTTATTCAAAAGGATGTTAAGTTCAAAAACTTAGCCCTGGTAGTCATAGATGAGCAGCATCGATTTGGCGTCGCCCAAAGAGCCGCTTTGGCCAAACATCGAACTGATCTCGTCCCTCACCTTCTTTCGATGACCGCCACCCCTATCCCCCGGACTCTAGCTCTGACCATCTATGGCGATCTTGATATCTCAATCATCAAGGAGAAGCCTAAGAATAGGCAAAAAGTGATGACGAGGGTAATACCTCCCTCCCAGAGGGGGGAAGCCTATCAATTCATCAAAGAGGAAGTGAAAAAGGGGAGACAAGTGTTTGTCGTCTGTCCTCGCATCGAAATCGGAGAACAAAAAGAAAATGAATCAAAGGGCCCCCAAAAGAAAATGAGCCTCATCTGGGCCGACGTTAAAGCGGTTGAGGAGGAGTATATGAAGCTATCGGAGGAAATATTCCCTGATCTTAAAGTCAAAATGCTGCATGGGAAAATGAAGCCTCAAGAAAAGCAGGAGATCATGCATTTCTTTAAGGAAGGCTGGACTGATATACTTGTTTCCACCTCGGTTATTGAAGTGGGCGTGGATATACCTAACGCCACGGTTATGGCCATCGAAAGCGCTGAAAGATTCGGCCTGGCTCAGTTGCATCAATTCCGGGGCCGGATCGGGAGAAGCGAACATCAATCTCATTGCCTTCTATTCACCACTAGCAGTGAGAGAACCATTAATCAAAGATTAAAGGCGTTAGTAGATTATGACGATGGCTTTATTCTAGCCGAAAAAGATTTAGCCCTAAGAGGGCCGGGAGAATTCTTCGGCACCGGCCAATCGGGCTTGCCCGATCTGGCGATGGCCTCCTTAGCCGATGTGGAGTTAATTAAAAAGGCTCGGCTAGAAGCCAGAATACTATTAAAAGAAGATTCACAATTAAAAAAGTATCCGCTCCTTATGGAGCGGCTGGGTGAGTTTCAGAAACTGACTCATTTTGAATAGGTAGAGGAAACTTGGTGTCAACAACAGTAATAGCCCTACATGACGCGCATTTATATAGCTGGGCCTGCCAACTTCCTTGATATCGGCTTGTTTTTCTAAAATCAGCCCTCTCTTTCTCCGAGGTAATAAACATTGTGCCTATCTTACATTGCCAGCACTTTAGCGTTTCATTTCTTATGGCCTTGAAGCCACATTGCGGGCATGAATAAACCCTAACTACATGTTCTATGTCATCAGCCACTGGAGGCCCCCAATTAAGAAACGTGATCCAGTTATCGATACATCGTTCAGGCACCATTCCTGTTAAGCATCTCGGACATCTTTGAAAGATAACTGCGTTTTCTTTAAATGAGCACTTCAGACACTGGGCTTCAAAATTGAAAAAACAGGGGCCACGATGAGATCTTGTGAAGAATGCCAGATAGACACCTTGGACTTTTGTTTCCTTTAAGCCTGTTACTTCGGCAGTCAGCCTCAGATCATGTGGCTTACAATCAGATTGGAGGTGTCTAATCCTATCAGCCGTAGACTCAATGGAAGCCTGAATACTTAACATAGAAGAAGCTAGGGACTCCTTATGATTACTGAGTATGTCGACTGTATTACGAATCCTCTTTTCTAAAGGTACAATGACTTCGTTTGGAGTCATAATCTATCTTAGAAGTCTTAGCCTTTCTATCTTATTTACTTTCCAGCGTCAAATGAGGAAAACCGCTCTTCAGAGAGCGGCCGTGTCAGTTTCAGAAACTGACTCATTTTGAATAGTTTCTTGTTTCACTAGTAAGGGCTGATAGGCTGTGCCAAGAAGATAGAAATCACATTTTCTACAAGAGTAGAACGGTCCGGCTCGGTTATATATGTCCCTAAAGACCTTCGACATAAATCCTCTTCCCCTAATGCGTCCTCTTTTCATTCTGTTTAGGCAGTATGGGCAAGTATGTATAGCATCTCTCCATTTCTCGATTCCACACTTTAGGCATCGAATCTTAAGGTGGTGACTAATGCCCAGCTGATAGTAGTCCCGAAGCATTAGAACATCATCAAATTTGGTCTCAGCATACCTAACAGATTCAGCTAATAAGAAGACATGCTCCCGGCATGCTTTCTGGAGCCTGGCGATTTCTCCTTGAATTCTTCTTTGTTCTTTCAAAAAGCCTCTTAAAGGCTGAGGTGGTTTTTGTTCGCTCGCCGGAACAAGTATCACGGCCATAGAATGTAAGTGAACTAGCGCGAGCTTATCACAGTCTCCTTAGGAGTCAAAGATTTCCTGACCTTAGGCGTCACCCAAAAACCCATGTATCTGCCAAACATAAGCCTGGTCTGGGCGTCTAAGGCCGGCAAGGCGCCGAAGAATATAAAATTGATGGGGAAAAGAATCCATTGAAGGGTCATCCAGACCCATTTGAATTTGCCATAATTGGGCGGCCTGGGTGGCAAAAGCATGGCCGAGACGATGGCTGAGGTAATAAGGCCGACCATGGAAATATTCATGATCGAGGCGGTAATCCGAGGCAGATTATGGAGCAGAAGGGCCTCGTCAAAGAAATGCTTCCCGGCGATCAAGGGCAGCCAGCCTAAAAGGAAAATAATGATGGCATTGGTTGGACTTGAATGGGTCCTCTCCGTATGGATTAGGGACTGGTGCCATTTTATTCTTTTTGGCATCCTTCTATTCTTCCAGAACCCGAAAAGGAAATAGGGATTGTTCTCCGAGCCGTAATGCCACCGCCTGATCTGCTTGTACTGATTCTTAACGGTCTGCCATAATGTCGGCCCGACATTGGCATCCATGTATATTGGGAAATACATGGGAATGGTCCGCCAGTCTCCGTCAAATCTCAAAAGGCATTGCCAGAATATTCTGGAATCTTCGCTGACCACGTTCCTTTGCCAAAAACCGACGTCTATTAAAGGCTTAAACCCAATAGACTGGGAGGAAAAGGTTACCAGTTGCTCTTCCCGGGACTGCTGGATCATCTGCCAGAAGGTGGTCGAGAAGGCGAAGACCCTGGCAAAGGCTGGCGCCTCCCAAATGTTATTCGTGAAAAGAGGAATGGGCTGGTATGAAGATCTTAAGGGCTTAGAGGCGGTAAGGTAGTGCCAAGAGAGGCAGGCAAAAAAATCGGGATGGATGATGGTATCAATATCAAACACAGAAGCAATGACATTTTCATAGGGAATCTGGAGAGTATCAATTATCTTTTCTTTGGCTTCTTGGCCGGCCCAGCCTTCATTCGAGCCTTTGCCCCGTATCTCCCCCGCCAGGCCGTCTGGGTGGAAGGTGGCCATGAATTTAAAAAAGAGAGAACCATATTCTTTCTCAATGGCTTGAACAATATCTTTAGATCCGGGAACTCTCTCTTCCGCCGCTAAAACCACGATCATTTTTTCCAAAGGATAGTTGGCTTTCTTAAGGCCTTCGAATGATTCTTTGACGATTGATAACGGTTCGGTGGCAAAAGGAAGGATCACTAGATGATATATATCCTCCCAGCCGATATCCAGTGACTTTGATATTGGGTTAGCTTTTTGCAGTTTATCCAACCAATTGATCTTTAAATTCTTCCTCATCTTGAAAAAAGCCGACCTCATTAAGAGGGAGAGGTAGATGGTTTTTAGGAGCCAATATATATCAAAGACGATAATAAAAAGAGCAGTGAAGATGGGAGCCAAAAAAGAGACGATTACGATAAGAAGGAGGGTCAGCCAAGCTAAAAATCCTGGCAAAGTCTCAAGCAATCGATACACAAAACGATCCTTTCCTTTAAGGTCTTTAGAGTTGCCGATATGTATATATCCGTATTCCTTTGGCAGATCCGTGGGTGTTGGCATAGCAGTATCTTGTAATATATATGGGGAGAAAATACAACTATTTAGTAAAGGAGAGAACGAAAGAAAAAAGAGAATCCTCAAGATCAACTTTGCCTTGTTTTGAGAGAATATCCATTTGCTGAATCTGGTTGTAGGCTCCTAATAGCTCTTCTTTAGAATGTTTAGCAACTGAAGCCATTGTCTTTCTGGCCACAAAAGGGTGGAGGCCAAGCTTTGAGGCAGCGGATGAAGCTGGCCACTTTCTTTCTAGGGCATCTTTGGCCATGAGCATGGTCCGGAGCTGGTAGGCCAACATTGACAGAAGGTAATATGGGTCCTGGCCTGAGGCCAGACCTTTAAAAAGATGGGTGACAGCCAAGGCGTTGTTCTTGGTGGAAAAAGCGTCAAGAAAAGCAAAGACCGTCGCCTCTTGAGTTTCGACTGCGAAGAGATTGAGGTCGGCTTGAGATATTTCTTTGGAGCCTGCGTAATTGGCAATCTGGTCTAAGGCCAAAGATATCTTCCAGCTGTCATTGCCGATTCTTTGTAAGAGATCAAAGGCAACAGAGGCTTTAATTTTGATCTCTCTCTTTTTACATTCGGATAGAATCCACTGTTCAGCGGCTTTTCCTTTTAAAGGTTCATATTCCTTTACTGGTTTAGACTGAGAAGCCAACACGGAAAAAAGAGATTTTGAAACTTTCTCCATCTCACCCTTTGTTTTGTTTTCCTCTATAAAGAGAACAACTTCCTTTTCTTTTATGAGGTTGTATTGGGAAATTAGGCTCTGTATCTTCTCAGTTGTGGAAGCATTAGAGAAGGTATTTCTAATGAGAATAAGCTTTACTTCATGAAAAAAAGATTGGTTTTTAATTGCGTCCTGAACAGAATCCAACTCTTGAAACTGACCGAGGTCGTGGACGGTATGGTTAAGTCCGCTTGGATATTTTTCTTTGTATTTGGCCACGACCTCCCCCCTTCCTTCCTTGAGACGGTAGGCATCGGAACCGTAGAAGAAGATAACCATAGAATATATTTTATCTTACGGCATCAATGGGCTGATGTCGAATTTATAAAAAGAAGAGCCCATTTAGGGCTTGGGTGAGTTTTCTGGGTGAAAAGGGTCGGCTATCCCCTTGATGTCTCTCAGATAATGATAAATAGCTTCCTGCACCAATCGCTTTTTTAGCCGGCCTTCTCTCTTGGCTAGAGCTTCCAGTTGGACATCGAGGGAAGGATGAATAAATACGGTAACCTTTTTGGTGGATCCCGTGAAATCAACCGAACCATATTTCCAGGAAAAAGGATCTGGGTTATTAGATTGTCGCATATCTGGACTCTTAAGCTAGTTTAATGTATTACTTTTGCAATATTTTGTCCAGCTATTGAGCCACGATCTCAATCCAAATCTTGCCCGGAACAAACTTTATTTCCTTGCCTTGGAGATCATAGAAGAAAAGCTTGCTGTCTAGCTTAGTTGGATCCTTTCTCCAGGTACCCTCTATAACAGTCCCATTCTGGTAGATGTGGGCTGAGCCAGAACCCTGAGTTTTGACTTCAATGTATTGCTCTCTTAAGAAACGAGAGGTGGTATCCATAACCACTACGACTTGAGCTCCCACCTGGGAACCATCGTTCCGGTCTGTCTCCGCCTTATTCCCCCTCGATCTCATGTATGTCTTATTCTGACCATTGTATGTCCAAGTTACGTTGTATGGATAAGGATAAGGAATGGAAATATTGGAAACCAAGGTGCCTAGATTTCTTTTGTTCTCTTTTTCTTCATGCGGGTAGCCAGAAAAAGAATCAGTTAGAGTGTATCCCAATTCACTAGCCTTAGCATACACTCTTTCCAATGTAGTGAATCCATTATGGGGCCTGGGGACGGATGATTTCCTGTAATATGTTGAGCCCTCATATTTCATAGCATCGACATTGTTCACGACCCCTTTGTTAAGCTTACCCAAGGCGTCATGCTCGCCGCCCCAGTGGGCATAAATGACTTTGAACCCACCGGCTAAGGGAATAAAGTCGTCTCTGGCTGATCTAACTGATCCAATTTCTTTTGGAACATCGCATTGGAAGATGGCCATGGCTCTAGTGACGCCATTAGGCGCAACGGGCATCTCAAGAACTAGATCAGCCTGGCTTATACCGGAAAGAGGCCTAGTCTCGATATCAGAAGGCATCATCACAGCGATGGGCCGTTTGGAAGCATTGGCGCATTCCAAGCCGGTTAATAGGCTCTTGGCTAATTCATCTTTTTTGTTATTTGAAAATATGACTAGGCCTCCTTTTTGTTCTGAGCCGATTGATATTTCATTCTTCCTAAAAGCAAAAAGATACCCAAAAAGGGCGATGACGACAAAGGAGGCAATAACGAAATATTTTCTTTTCATTTTAATATTTGATGGACAGGGCAGAAATGGGCTGACCGGCCGTTGATTTTTATCCTTTGGATCTTGCCACCGTCTCTCTTAGAACAGGCTTGGCCTGTTTTCTGATAGGCTTTCTGCAAATTCTGGAAATTGCCTCTCTCCCCGCTTGGAGTTCGATAGTCATCCATGCTTGAGCCTTGATTCTCTATCGCCTTTAAAAGGATTCTTTTGGTAGCCTTAAGAATCCTCTCAATATCTCCTTTATCGAGATTCTCAACTCTGGATAAGGGGTGGAGGCCGATATCCCAAAGGATCTCGTCCCCATATATGTTCCCTATCCCCGCCACAAACTTGGGATCGAGTAAGACTTGTTTTATTCTGCCTCTCTTTCTTTCAAATCGTTTTTCAAATTCTTTAAGGGAAACATCCAATGGTTCCGGGCCAAGACTAGTTATCTCCTTCAGCTTCTTTATCCTCTCATCATCCACTAAAACCACTTTCCCAAATCTTCTTAGGTCAGATAGGGCTAATTGATAGCCGTTATTAAAGAAGGTTATGAACCGGATATGCTGGTTCTTGGGATCTTTGAGAGCCTCTGTTCCGGCTGACATCCATCTATTATCTTTAAATGCCCATTTTCCGTATAAAAGGTGGCCGGATATCTTTTGATGGATAAAAAGGCTTTTCGGGCCTTCGATGTCGATTATAATATACTTTGCCCTTCGGCGCACGCTTATAATTTTCTTACCTAAGGCAACTTTTTTTAGATTCTTAATGCCCCCTGCCTGTTTTACAGTTTTAGGCCATTCTGACCAGATATCCTTTATCTTTAAGTCGACAATCTTCTTGGCCAGGTACCTGACGGTTGTTTCGACTTCGGGTAGTTCGGGCATTATTTCTTAACAAAAAAACAGAGCCAGACTTTATTATCCGGCATTTCCAGCTTTTTTGTACTCTTTATCACCTCAAAGCCACAGTCATTTAATATTTCCTTAAATTCTGTGGGGGTGTAGTAAGCGAAGAACCGGCCTAAACCATCATATCTCTGGTCTTGGACGAAACTTTCATCAACATTGCCCTCCTTTGGTTTCATTGAGATAAAACCGGCACCGGTTGGCTTGATGGTTTTGCCCAAAGAAATAAGTACTGACTTTATTTCTACCTTTGGAATATGTAAAAGGGAAGCGGCGGCCCAAAAGCCGTCATAATTCTTGAATCTATTAAGGCTATTAAAGCTCGACTTAATGAATTTTGCTTTTGGCGCTTTCGCTTTGGCTACTGCCAACATGCCGGATGACCCGTCGATACCGGTATAATCAAACTTATTCTGAGTGAATAAAACGGCATCTCGGCCAGATCCACAGCCGACATCAAGAATCTTTTTTCCAGGAAGAAGAGTTTTGTATATCTTAAATTCATCAAACCAAAATTCCGGCTGAAAATTTATTTGGCTGTATTTCTCAGCGATCTTGTCATAGTGTTGGATTGTTTTATCAACTTGAGGATTCATTTCATCTCCGCCCAATTAGGACCTATCTTTATATCGACCACGATCGGGACATCAAATTTCTTAACTTTCTCCATAATCTCTTTTAACTCTTTTCCGGCTTTAGAAGCAATCGCCTGATCAGCTTCGAACAAAAGCTCGTCATGAACCTGGAGAAGCATTTTCACTTTCCCAGGATACTTATCCCGTATATGCTCCTGGACTTTAATCATGGCCAGCTTAAGTAAGTCAGCGGCTGTGCCTTGAATCGGATGATTCACCGCCATCCTCTCGCCATGGCTTACTAACTGAGGCATCCCGCTATGGATCTCCTTTATATACCTCCGCCGGCCGAAGATGGTCGAAACGTATCCTTTTTCATGGGCCTGGGTCTTGGTCTCCCGGATATATTGGGCCAGACCTTCAAATTCTGCTCCATAGCGAGACAGAAAGTCCCGAGCTTGGTCTCTGGTTACTCCCGCCGCTCTTTGGAATCCTGTAACCCCCATACCATAAAGGACACCGAAATTAAGAACCTTGGCTTCGCGACGCATTTCCGAAGTAACCTCGCTAGGAGGGATATTGAATATCTCTGCCGCCGTTCTAGTATGGATATCCTCTCCCCTTTTAAAAGATTCTGACATCTTTTCATCTTTAGAGATATGGGCGGCGATGCGCAACTCAATCTGAGAGTAGTCGCAGGATAGCAGAGTCTTTCCTTTTTCGGCGACGAATACTTTCCGGAACTGTCGGCCTAATTCTGTCCTTATGGGGATGTTCTGAAGGTTGGGATTCTCACTGGAGAGCCGGCCAGTGGCCGCTCCGGCCTGATTGTAAGTAGTGTGAAGCCTCCCATCCCCTTTATCAACTAAAGAAGGAAATGGCTCGATATACGTTGTTTTTAGTTTCTGAAACTCCCGATAGCGGAGGATCAAGGGAACAATCGGATGAAGATCGTGGAGTTTTTCAAGCTCCGAAGCGGCGGTCGAAAGAGCTCCCTTACCAGTTCTCCTGATCTTGGCCTTTAGGCCCAGCCTCTCAAAGAGGACGGTGCCTAACTGCTGGGGCGAGTTAATATTGAATTCACCTTTCCCCGCTTGCCAGATTTCTTCTTGCAAAGATTCGATTTCCTTTTGGACTGTTTTAGAAAGTCGAGCAATCTCTTTTTGGTCTATAGCGATGCCATCTATTTCCATCTGGGCCAAGACCGGGCTCAGGGGTAATTCAATTTCTTTCAGAACATAGGCTAAACTTTCTTGATCAATTCTGATTTTGAGAGCTTCATGGAGTTCTTTAACGGCCAAGAGCCTGGATTTGCTTGTTTCAACTAAATCACGGGAAAACTCTTGGTAGTATATCCTGGAGAGGCTGTAGTCTCGAGCGTCGGAGTTAAGGAGATAGTAAGCAATCTTTGTATCGAAGAGCCATTTCGGCATTTCAAAGCTATTCTCCAAGAGCAACCGCGAAATAGCTTTTACATCATGGCCAATCAAGGCTATATCCTCATCTAAAAATATTTCATTTAAGAAAGAAGTACTTCCCCACTCCTTTAAAAGATAGCTTTCTTGGCCGGCAAGGAACAAAAGTTCTTTTCCCTCACTAAGAAGGAAAAGTTCCTTTTCTTTTTTAGCGAGGGTGGCCAGAGCCTCCCAATTTTTTTTAGAAGCTAACTCGGTAACGGCTATTGCCGGAACATCTTCAAAAAGATCTTGCTGGGCCGGTTTTTCTTTTTCTGTTTCGAGAATATCATCGAGACGCTTCACTAAACTGAAGAGGCCGAGGTCTTTGAAAGCAGCTTCGACTTTAGCTCGATCGAAGCCTTTTCGCCAGTCGGCTTTCTCGATTTTAAATTCAAGCTCGGCATCACATTTTATAGTGGCCAGCTTTTTTGAAAAGAAGGCTTGGTCTTTAAATTCCTTTAGCTTTTCAATTAATTTGGGGGTTAAACCTTTAGAAGCCTTAGCTTTATCCAAAGACTCATAAAGCTTCTCCAGGGTCTTGAATTTTTGGATCAGAGTGGAAGCGGTCTTCTCCCCTATCCCCGGCACGCCCGGGATATTATCTGACGGATCCCCTTTCAAACCCTTGAAATCGACTAACTGATTAGGATTAAGGCCGAATCTTTTTTTCACGTCTTTTTCCGTGTATATGACCGTATCGGTTACACCTTTTCTTAAAGTGAAGACTACCACCTTGTCGTCTTCGACAAGTTGCAAGGTGTCCAGATCTCCAGTCACAATTACTGTCTGAAGATCAGGAATGTTCCGGGTGAGAGTGCTTAATGTGCCAATTATATCATCAGCCTCTAACCCCTCTTTTGAGAAGATTGGCACGCCAAAGGCGGTCAATAACTCTTGAATGTATGGGATCTGGGAATAGAGTTCGTCCGGACCTCTTACCCGGTGGCCCTTGTATTCCGCGAACTCCTCATGCCTGAAGGTGGGGCCGGCTAAATCAAAAGCGGCAATCATTGAATCAGGTTTCAAATCCTTAATCATCTTTATGAGGACCGACATGAAGCCAAAGATGGCATTCGTTGGAATACCTTTTGCATTTGAAAGAGAAGCTGGCAAGGCGTGAAAGGCTCGGTGGATTAAAGCGTGGGAATCAATGAGGATTAATCTTTTCATGATATGTGAATGTTTCGATTTTGTTCCGTAACGTGATCAATATGGACAGTCATTTTTTTTGAAGGCAGGACTTTTTTGACCCGATCAGACCATTCAATGAGAATAACATTTCCTTTTTGATTCATGATTTCTTCAATGCCTAAGGAGACAAGATCTTCTTCGTCTCTGAGGCGGTAGCAGTCAAGATGGAAAAGAAAGCGGTAGGGATCATGATGAACGATCTGATATGTTTTCATTAAAACAAATGTCGGGCTTTTGATTTCTTCCTCAACACCCAAGGCTCTAGAGAAACCTTTAGCAAAGACTGTTTTACCTGCGCCCAGTTCTCCCTCCAAAGCAATGATGATTGGATCACCTTGACCTTTTTCTATCAAAGAAGCGGCTAAGTCAGCCGCGATTTTCTGAGTCTCTTCCTCGCTTCTGGAAGCATATTCCATGAAAGCATCATATCTTTTTTATCCATCTTTTTCAACGAAAAGAAAAGGCCCGCTGGGCGGGGACGCTGGGAGCGTCTGAGCGGGCCTCACACTGCGCCGACGGCGCAGGAAGGAACTAGGGAACACCGGAGCACTTATCCGTCGGATCTTCGCGCTCGCGACGGATGTAGTACTCCCGGCACTCGGCGTTACTCGTGAACGTCGGTGGGGCCGGCGGTGCGGAAGGCGAAGGAACCGACGGCG